>NZ_JBEZGM010000021.1:0-116695 GCF_040649995.1 Micromonospora sp. NPDC048835
CCCACCCCCACCCCACCCCCACCCCCCGCGCTCGTGTGTTGACCGAGAGGTTTCGGTCACGGGAAGCCGGATTCTTGACGCAAACCTCTTGATCAACCGGCTTGGGCCGGGCCGGTGGCCCGGGGGAGGGGTTGGGTTGGGGTTGGGGGAGGGGTCAGGGGAGGGGGAGGAGGAGGCAGGTGCTGGTGGCGTGGGCTATCAGGCGGGCGGTGGCGTCGGTGAGGCGGGCCTCGGCCAGGGCCGTCCGGCGGCCACGTTGCAGCACCGTGCCCTCGCAGCGCAGGGTGCCGCTGTCGACGGTGACCGGGCGGAGGAACTTCACGTTGAGGTCCAGCGAGGTGTAGCCCACCCCGGCGGGGAGCGTGGTGTGCACCGCGCAGGCGGCCGCGGTGTCGAGCAGGGTGGAGAGCACGCCACCGTGGACGCTGCCGAGCGGGTTGTAGTGGAACTCCTGCGGGGTCAGCTCGACGACGACCCGGCCCTCGTCGGCTTCCATCCGGGCCATGTCGAGGAGCTGCATGACCGGCGGCGCGGCCAGTTCACCGGCGATCATCGCCCGGAGCATGTCCAGGCCGCTGCGTCGACCGATCTGGGCGGCGTTCACCGATGGGTCGGCCCAGGTGAAGGTACGGCTGCGCACTGGTTCCTGCGTCTGCGTCATGGACGCAGCCTGGCAGCAGGTTGCTGAGTCTGTCAATGAGACCTAGCCTGGTCGGATGCGACCCGCGGCTCTGGACTGGTCAGTGGAGAACTGCACCATCGCCCGTGCGATGGAGGTCCTCGGTGAGCGGTGGACGCTCGTGGTCCTCCGCGAGGTCTTCACCGGCGTACGCCGCTTCGACGACATGCGGGTACGCACCGGCATCCCCCGTCAGGTGCTGACCAACCGGCTCGCCACCCTGGTGGAGCAGGGCGTGCTGAGTCGCGAGCCGTACCGGGAGCCCGGCAGCCGGCTGCGCCACGAGTACCGGCTCACGGAGAAGGGCCTGGATCTGTGGCCGGTGCTTGTCGCCGTCCTCGGTTGGGGCGACAGGTACCTCGCCGACGCGGAAGGCCCACCCCTGCGCGTCACACACCGCGACTGCGGCGCCGAGGTGCACGCCGAACTGCGCTGCGCCGACGGGCACGACGTGGTCGGACCGCGCGACGTGGTGCCCAGTCCGGGCCCCGGCGCCCGTCGCCGCACCCCTTGACGCAAGGCACCCCCCGAAGCGCAAAGCCCGCCGCCGCGCCGCGCCGCGCCGCAACGCCCGCCGCCGCGCCGCGCCGCAAGACATCGATGATCGTACGCGCCAAAACGCTGATCCGCTGTCGTTGGGTGTGACGGTGCCTGTTCACCAGCGTGTCGAGGGTGTTGCGGCCGTGCGGCCGGCCAAGATCGGCAAATTCGGGCGAATCCAAGCCTTGTCAATGATCTTAAGTATGTGAATACTTCTGTCTCATCCGGCCAGTTTCCCCAGATCGGCCGGGTTGCCCTCGGGTCAGCCGCCCCCGGCAAGACCCGCTCCCCCGCCCAGGAGGTTGTTACATGCGACCCACGAGGTCCTCACTCCGTGTTGCGGCTACAGTCGCCGTTTCCGGATCCCTGGTCGTCGGCTCGCTTGTCGGCGCGCCCGCTCAGGCCGCGCCCGCTGCGTCCCCCGACGCCGCCGCCGCGATCTCGGCGGAACTCGGCGACCGCTCCGCCGGCTCGTACATCGACGCCAGCGGCAAGTCCGTCGTCACGGTGACCGACGCGGCCGCCGCGAGCAAGGCGAGCAAGGCCGGCGCCGTCGTCCGGTACGTCACCCGCGGCGCCGCCGAGCTCAACCGGGCCACGGCCGACCTGGAGCGTTCCGCCAAGATCCCGGGCACCGCCTGGTGGAGCGACCCGGTCACCAACCAGGTCGTCGTCTCCGTCGACAGCACCGTCACCGGGGCCAAGCTGGAGCGGGTCAAGGCCGCCGCCGCGCGGGCCAACGGCGCGGTCCGGGTCGAGGCCGAGGCGGGCGTGCTGAGCACCCGGATCTCCGGTGGCCAGGCCATCTACGCCGGCGGGGGTGGGCGCTGCTCGCTCGGCTTCAACGTGCGCAGTGGCAGCACCTACTCGTTCCTGACGGCCGGGCACTGCACCAACATCTCGGCCAGCTGGTACTCGAACTCCGCCCAGACCGCGCTGCTCGGCAGCCGTACCGGCACCAGCTTCCCGGGTAACGACTACGGCATCGTGCGGCACAACAACTCGGCCAACGCGGCCGGCAACGTCTCGCTCTACAACGGCAGCTTCCGCGACATCACCGCCGCCGGCAACGCCTCCGTCGGTCAGGCGGTGCAGCGCTCCGGCAGCACCACCGGCCTGCGCAGCGGCTCGGTGACCGCGACCAACGCCACGGTGAACTACGCCGAGGGTTCGGTCTCCGGTCTGATCCGTACCAACGTCTGCGCCGAGCCGGGCGACAGCGGCGGCTCGCTGTTCGCCAACACCACCGCCCTGGGCCTGACCTCCGGCGGCAGTGGCAACTGCCGCACCGGCGGTACGACCTTCTTCCAGCCGGTCACCGAGGCGCTGAGCCGCTACGGCGTCAGCGTCTTCTGATCCACGCACCGTTCGCGGGCCGCCGGGACAACCCGGCGGCCCGCGTCGCGTACGGCGACTCAGGGCAGCCGGTCGGGGCCGGGCCCGCTCGGTGGTCCGAGTGGATCCGGAGGTACGACGCCGATGGTCGGCAGGTCCGGGCCGACGCGTACGGTGCCGCCGGTGGACCAGGCGAGGTGCGCCCGTCGGGCGGAGACGACGGCCAGCAGCGGCCAGAGCGACACCGCCACCGCCGTCACCCGCTCGGCCAGCCCGGTGCGGGACCCACTCGTCACCTCGAACGCGCACCAGCCGAAGAGCGCCAACAGCACCAGCGTGGCGCTCAGGCCCACCGCCCGGCGGAACGCCCAGGGCGGCTCCGGTCGGCCGGGGTGCTCGGTGGCGTGACCACGCGGCAGCCGCAGTGCCGAGCCGGCCGGCCAGAGCGCCAGCGCCAGGACGGCCACCGTCGCCGCGATGCCGTGGCTGAGTGAGCCGCCGACCGGCGGTCGGGGAAACGCGACGAGCGCGATGGTGGCCACCCCACCGATGGCGAGCAGGAATCGGCTGGGTAGCCCGGCCGCGTGCAGGACGGCGGCGACCGACAGGTAGCAGCAGCCGAGCAGCACCAGGGCCACCACCATGATCCAGGCGTCGGTGGCGTCCTGCCCCGCCAACTCGCTGATGGTGTCCCGGACCGGGTCGTACCCGACGGGCTGTCGGGCCTGGGCGACCGTCCAACCGCCCACCAGCAGCACGGGTGCCGCCGCCGCCGTGGCGACGGCCCAGTTCGGTACGGCGCGCATTTCGTCACGTTAACCGGGGAGACGGCCGGTTGAGTCGGGTTCGCCAGGTGCGGCCGACCCGACGGGTGCCCGGAGGTGGGGCGGCAACCCCTGACAGAATGCGGGTGAGGACTGTTCCACGATGAGGAGTTGCCAGCCGTGATCCGTACCCACAATGCCGGAAGCCTGCGCGCCGCGGACGCCGGCTCGACGGTGACGCTCGCCGGCTGGGTGGCCCGCCGCCGCGACCACGGCGGGGTCATCTTCGTCGACCTGCGCGACGGTTCCGGTGTTGTCCAGGTGGTGTTCCGCGAGGAGGATGCGCACGCGCTGCGCAACGAGTTCTGCGTGAAGGTCGTCGGCGAGGTGACCCGCCGCCCGGCCGGCAACGAGAACCCGGAGCTGCCCACCGGCGAGGTCGAGGTGACCGTCGTCGAGTTGGAGGTGCTCTCCGAGGCGGCCCCGCTGCCGCTGCCGGTGGACGACCAGATCGAGGCCGGCGACGACATTCGACTCCGGTACCGCTACCTGGACCTGCGGCGCAGCGGCCCGGCGAACGCGCTGCGGCTGCGCTCGCGCGCCAGCCACCTCGCCCGGGGCGTGCTGCACGAGCGGGACTTCCTGGAGATCGAGACCCCGACGCTGACCCGCTCGACGCCGGAGGGCGCCCGCGACTTCCTGGTGCCGGTGCGCCTTCAGCCCGGTAGCTGGTACGCGCTGCCGCAGTCGCCGCAGCTGTTCAAGCAGCTGCTGATGGTCGGCGGCATGGAGCGGTACTACCAGATCGCCCGCTGCTACCGCGACGAGGACTTCCGGGCCGACCGGCAGCCGGAGTTCACCCAGCTCGACATCGAGATGTCGTTCGTGACCGAGGACGACGTGATCGACCTCGGCGAGGCGATCGTCTCCTCGCTCTGGAAGGACCTGGCCGGGCACGAGATCACCCGCCCGATCCCGCGGATCACCTGGCACGACGCGATGGCCCGGTACGGCTCGGACAAGCCGGACCTGCGCTACGGCGTCGAGCTGACCGAGCTGACCGAGTACCTGCGCGGCACCGAGTTCCGGGTCTTCGCCGGGGCGATCGACGCGGGCGGCTACGTCGGCGCGGTGGTGATGCCGGGCGGCGCGGCGCAGAGCCGCAAGGAGTTGGACGGCTGGCAGGACTGGGCCAAGGCGCGGGGCGCCCGTGGCCTGGCGTACGTGGTGCTGGACGCCGAGACCGGCGAGGCGCGCGGCCCGGTGGCGAAGAACCTGTCCGCCGAGCACCTGGGTGGGCTCGCCGACGCGGTCGGTGCCAAGCCGGGTGACGCGGTCTTCTTCGCCGCGAGCGCCACCACCCGCGAGGCGCAGGAGCTGCTCGGGGCGGCCCGCGTCGAGATCGCCAAGCGGTCCGGGCTGATCGACGAGAGCGCCTGGGCGTTCTGCTGGGTGGTCGACGCGCCGATGTTCGAGCGCACGGACGAGGGCGGCTGGACCGCCGTGCACCACCCGTTCACCTCGCCGAACGCCGAGTGGGTCGACCGGTTCGAGGAGGCTCCGGACCGGGCCCTGGCGTACGCGTACGACATCGTCTGCAACGGCAACGAGATCGGCGGCGGGTCGATCCGTATCCACCGCGGTGACGTGCAGAAGCGGGTCTTCGACCTGCTCGGCATCACCCCCGAGGAGGCGCAGGACAAGTTCGGCTTCCTGCTGGAGGCGTTCAAGTACGGCGCCCCGCCGCACGGCGGCATCGCCTTCGGCTGGGACCGGGTGTGCATGCTGCTCGCCGGCGCGGACTCGATCCGTGAGGTCATCGCCTTCCCGAAGACCCGGGGTGGGTTCGACCCGCTGACCAGCGCCCCCACCCCGATCACCGCCCAGCAGCGCACCGAGGCCGGCATCGACGCCAAGCCCAAGCCCGCCGCCACGGCCCACACCGGCACGGCCGGCCCCGCAGCCCCGGTAGCAGACCCAGTCTGACTCTTACCACCTCCCGCCCTCCCGACCCTTGCCTGGTTGATCAAGAGGTTTGCGTCATCATCGCCCCACGAGATGACGCAAACCTCTTGATCATCTGTGGGGGAGTGGGTTCTGGTGCGGCTGCTTGTTGTCGGGGGCAGCGGGTTTTTGGGGCGCGAGGTGTGTCGGCGGGGGGTCGACGCCGGATTTTCGGTGGTGGGGACGTTCCACTCCGGTGAGATCGGGGTGCCGGGAGTCGCGGCGCGACGACTGGACGTGACCGATCGGGCCGCCGTGCTCGCGCTCGTCGCCGAGGTGCGGCCGGACGCCGTGGTCGGCACCCCCTATCGGTACGGGGACTGGGCGGTCACCGCAGACGGGGCCGCGTACGTGGCGCTCGCCGCCGCCGGGGCGGGTGCCCGGCTGGTGCACGTGTCCAGCGACGCGCTGCACGCCGGACGGCCGGTGCCGTACGCCGACGACGAACCACCGACGCCGGTGCACGCGTACGGGGCCGCGAAGGCCGCCGCCGAGACCGCCGTGCGGGCTGTCGACCCGGGCGCGGCGGTGGTGCGGACCTCCCTGATCGTGGGGGAGGGCAGCAAGCAGATCCAGCTCTGCCGGGACGCGCTCGCCGGCCGGGCCATCCTGTTCAGCGACGAGCTGCGCTGCCCGGTCGACGTCACCGACCTGGCCGACGCGGTACTGGAGCTGGTCGTGTCGTCGTACGCCGGTCTGCTCAACGTGGCCGGCCCGGACGCGGTCAGCCGTGCCGAGCTGGGCCTGCTCGTCGCCGAGCACGACGGCCTGGACGCGGCGGGGTTGAAGACCAGCACAAGCGCGGCCACCGGTCTGGTCCGCCCTCTCGACGTGCGCCTCGACTCCGCCCGAGCCACCGCCCTTCTGCGCACGCGCCTGCGGGGCGTACATGAGGTTCTCGCCCGCTGATTGCTGCACACTTTCTATGCACAAGAGTTGTGCATAGAAAGTGTGCAGAGATAGTGTGCAGTCATGGCGAACGACGAAGCGACAGTGCGGCCCGCCCCGCGTGAGGTGCGCATCGACAAGCGGCAGGTCCGGGTGCTGGCCCATCCGCTGCGGATGCGGCTGGTCGGCGCCCTGCGGGTGAAGGGGCCCGCCACCGCCACCACCCTCGCCGAACTGCTGGGCACCAACACCGGCGCGACCAGCTACCACCTGCGCCAGCTCGCCGACGTCGGGCTGGTCGTCGAGGATCCCGACCGGGGCAGTGGTCGGCAGCGCTGGTGGCAGGCGGCGCACGACGTCACCAACTGGGAGCCGACCGACTTCGACGACGACCCCGACGCCCGGGCCGCGATCGAGTGGATCCAGGGGGACCAGGTGCGTCTCCTCGCCGAGACCGCCGACCGCTGGTTCGCGACCCAGCACGAGTGGTCGCCGGCCTGGCGGGACGCCTTCGGCATGAGCGACATCTTCATGACCATCCCTGCGGCCCGGCTCGAGGAACTTCAGGCGGAGGTGTGGCAGGTGCTGGAGCGGTACCACCGCGAGGCAGACGCCTCCGGCTCTGTCGACCCGGAGGCCCGCCCGGTGCAGGTCTTCCTGGCCAGTTACCCACTCCGCGAGGGCCTGTCATGAGCGCGCTGACCGTACGCCAGGTTCGGGGTCGATACCTCACGCTGTACGGCCTGCGCTGGCTGCCCACGGGTCTGATGATCCCGGTGATGATCCTGCTGATGCAGGAGCGCGGCCTGTCGCTGCCGCAGATCGGCCTGGTCGGCACGGCGCAGGGGCTGCTGGTGCTGGCGCTGGAGTTGCCCACCGGCGGCCTCGCCGATGCCCTCGGCCGTCGACCCGTGCTGCTCGCCGCCGGTGTGCTCAACCTCGTCTCCCTCGCGCTGTTCGCGGTGGCCGACTCGTTCGTGCTGTTCTTCGTGGTCTGGGCGCTGCAGGGCGTCTACCGGGCGTTGGACAGTGGCCCGTTGGAGTCCTGGTACGTCGACGCCACCCTGGCCGCCGACCCGGAGGCCGAGTACGAGCGCGGTCTCGGGTACGCGGGAACCGTCGTCGGCGGGGCGATCGGCGCCGGCGCGTTGCTCAGCGGCGGCCTCATCGCGCTCGGCCCGATCGGGCCGGTCACCGCGCTGACGGTGCCCGTGCTCGCGGCGATCCTGGCGCAGGTGATCGCCCTGGTGGCGTTGGTCGTGCTGCTTGTCGAGGAGCGGCCGGCCACCGGGTTCGCGGCCCTGCGGACCTCGGTGGTCCAGGCGCCCCGGATGATCGGCGAGGCGGTCGGGCTGCTGCGCCGCTCCCGGGTGTTGCTGGCCCTGGTGGCGGTGGAGCTGTTCTGGGGCTTCGGCATGGTCACCTTCGAGTCGCTGCTGCCGGTCCGGCTGGCCGAGGTGATCGGCAACCCGGAACGCGCCGCCGCGCTGCTCGGGCCGGCGAACTCGGCCGCCTGGCTCGCCTCGGCCGCCGGCGCGGCGCTGACCCCGCTGCTGTTGCGCTGGTTCGGCGCCGCTCCGGGCGCTGCCCTGCTGCGCATCCTGCAGGGCGTGACGGTGGTCGGGATGGGGCTGTTCGCCGGGCCGGTCGGCGTGCTGGTGGCGTACCTGGCCTGCTACGCCGTGCACGGCGCGTCCAACCCGCTGCACAGTGGGTTGTTGCACCGGCAGGTCGACGGCCCGTACCGGACCAGTGTTCTCTCGCTGAACTCGATGATGGGGCAGCCTTCGGCCGCGCTCGGCGGGGTGGTGCTCACCGCGCTCGCCGCCGCCACCAGCATCAGCACCGCGATGGTGGTCGGCGCGGTGGTGCTGGCTGTCGCCGCCCCGCTCTACCTGCCCGCCTGGCTGGCCGGCCGTCGGGCCGCCCCGGCCGTCGAGCCGACAGCGGTCCCGGTACCCGTCGCCGACCGCTGAGGTGGGGGCCCCTTGTGCGCAAGGGGCCCCCACCCGCCGGTCAGGCGAGGCGGATCGAGCTGAGCGGGAGGGTGTTGGTGAAACCGAGCCGACGGTAGAGCCGCGCCGCACCGACATTGTGCGTGTAGACGCCGAGCCCCACCATGCCGTTGCGGCTCAGCAAGGCCCGGGTCATCCCCGCGGTGAGGGCCGCGCCGAGCCCCCGACCTCGGTGGTCGGGGGCGACGGTCAGACCGGCGAGGAAGCCGATGTCACCCTGGCTGCGGTCCGCGCCGCACGCCACCAACCGGTCGCCGTCCCGGACGCCGTACCAGTCGACCACCCGTGGGTCGCCCGGGCGGGAGGTGCTGCTGGGGAACGACTCTTCCACGAGCGCCGCCAGCGCCGGCTGGTCGGCGTCGGTGAGGCGTACCACCGACCGCTCGTCCGGCTGCGTCGGCGGCGACGTGTCGGTCCAGTGGAAATCCCAGTCGCTGTGCTCGGCCACCGCCAGCCGGCCGGCCAGCAGGGCGCGGTCGTGGCGGGGCAGGTGCAGCCGCTGGCCGGGCTGGAGCACCCCGTCGGCGGCGAGCGCGACACAGATCTCCAGCACCGCCTCGGCCGGGCCGATCGCGCAGCCGGCCGGTCCGTGCTCGGGTGCGACCAGCCACAGCACGGCACCGTCCCGTCGGTACCCGCGTACCGGCACGGGCCGCCCGAGCGCGTGCCGGGCGAACGGGTGACGGCCGACAGCGCCCAGGATGGCGTCCCGGTCCGGAAGCAACTGACCTTCGATGATCATGGGCTCAGCCTAGGAGCCGGGGGTGCGACGTCCGCGCGGAGTCGCCCTGATCCACGGTGGAGATTGACGAGTCGACCGTTTGGGTACATCACGCGCCGACCTACTGGGAACCCCCACCGGAGGACCGACATGCTCGCCATTCTCGCGGCCATCGTCTTTGGCTTCGCCCTGCTTCTCGACCTGCTCGACACCAACTTCGGAGCGCCCGACCTGTTCAACTGGAACACCCTCGTACTCATCGGGTTGCTCCTGCTCTCGCTCTACCTGGCCGGCGTGGGCAGCGGCCCGCGCGGTGGTGGCGGTGGCCGCTGGTACCGGGGCCGGCGCCCCGGGCGTGGCTGACCGGAACCGATCACCGGTGGCGGGCCTGCGGCGCGATTCCGGCGTCGTGGGCCCGGCCCGGTACTGTCTTCGTGATGGAGTCCGACGCCCTCTTCTCCCTCGGTGCACCGGCCGGGTCGCGCAGCGCGCCCGACGGTCCCGCCGGTGTCGACGGCTTCACCACGGTGGCCGACGACTCACCCCTGCCCGTCCGGATGCGCCCCGCCACCCTCGATGAGTTGGTCGGGCAGGAGCACCTGCTCGCCCCCGGCGCACCCCTGCGGCAGTTGGTCTCCGGCGGGGCTCCGCTGTCGGTGATCCTCTGGGGCCCGCCGGGCAGCGGCAAGACCACCATCGCGCACCTGGTGGCCGGCGCGACCGACCGCCGCTTCGTCGCCATGTCGGCGCTCTCCGCCGGTGTGAAGGACGTGCGAGCGGTGATCGAGACGGCTCGTCGCCAGCGCCGTTCCGGCGGCCCGCAGACCGTGCTCTTCATCGACGAGGTGCACCGCTTCAGCAAGACCCAACAGGACTCGCTGCTCGCCGCCGTCGAGGACCGTACGGTCACCCTGCTTGCGGCGACCACCGAGAACCCGTACTTCTCGGTCATCTCACCGTTGCTGTCGCGGTGCGTGCTGCTCACCCTGCAACCGCTCGACGACGAGGCGGTGCGGGGCCTGCTGCGCCGCGCGGTCGCCGACAAGCGTGGCCTGGACGGGGCACTGGCCCTGACCACCGAGGCCGAGGACCACCTGGTCCGGTTGGCCGCCGGCGACGTCCGTAAGGCGCTCACCGCGCTGGAGGCGGCGGCGGCCTCCGCCGTGGCCCTCGGTGGTGGACGGATCGACCTCGCGACCGCCGAGCAGGCGGTCGACGTGGCGGCGGTGCGCTACGACCGCGACGGCGACGCCCACTACGACGTGGTCAGCGCGTTCATCAAGAGCATGCGCGGCTCGGACGTGGACGCGGCGGTGCACTGGCTGGCCCGCATGCTCGTCGCCGGCGAGGACGCCCGGTTCATCGCCCGTCGGCTGGTCATCTTCGCGAGCGAGGACGTGGGCATGGCCGACCCCTCGGCGCTCAGCGTCGCGACCGCAGCCGCGCACGCGGTCGAGTACGTCGGGCTGCCCGAAGCGCAGCTCAACCTCGCTCAGGCGGTGATCCACCTCGCCACCGCGCCCAAGTCGAACTCGGCCACCACCGCCATCGGCGCCGCGATGGCCGACGTCCGGGCCGGTCGCGGTGGCCCGGTGCCGCGGGGGTTGCGCGACGCGCACTACGCGGGCGCACGCGGGTTGGGCCACGGCACCGGCTACCGCTACCCGCACGACGACCAGCGCGGCGTGGTCACCCAGCAGTACGTCCCGGACGACCTGGTGGGCACCGACTACTACCAGCCCAGCCCGCACGGCGCGGAGCGGTCGGTGGCCAGCCGGCTGCCACTGCTGCGCCGGATCGTGCGGGGTCTGCCGGCCCCGGCCGCCCGCCCGCAGACGCCGACATCCGAGCCGTCCGTAACGGCGCAGACCGCGCCAGCGCTAATCCCGGGGGTCGCCCGTCCGACGACGGGCACCGGTGCCCCCGGCACGATGCAGCAGGACAGCGGCACCAACGCCGCAGGAGAGGGTCAACAGTGAAGTCGCGTGGTGGGGACCGGCCGGACGAGGGCCCGGACGAGCGGCGCGATCCCCGCGCCAAGACCCGCCGTTGGGGTCGCGGTCGGGCGGCTGAGCCCGAGCCGGAGGAGCCGGTAGCCGGCGAGGAGTTCGGCTGGATCGACGACCTGCGCTCGGCCAAGCAGCAACGCACCGAGCTGGGCCCGGACGGCGCACCTGCGGAGCCGAGCCGGCCCCGCGGGGGCATGCCACCGGCAGACCCGACCGGGCCGCCGCCTCCGGCCGCCCCCCGTACGCCGGCAGAGCCCGCCGGTCCGCGCGGCAGTGGACCGGAGTCCTCGGCGCCGCCGGCCGGCCGCCGCCCCGATGACCGGCCGCCCGCCGCCGGCCCCGGCGTGGTCGGGCAGCCGCCGCGCCGTGGCGTACCGCCGGTGCCCGCTGCCCGCGCCGCCGTACCACCCCAGCCGCCCACCGCCCGCCCGGGTGCCGGTGATCCGGTCGGCCCGCAGGGGCCTCGACCGGCACCGGACGCGCCAGGCGACCCGGCCCGTCCTCGCGGTGCCGCGACCCCTCCCGGCCCACCCGTCGGCCCTCCGATCGCGGGCCCCCCCGTCGGCCGTCGTCCGGACACCGCCGCCTCGGCGGTCCGTCGTCCGGACGGCGCTGTCGCGCCCGGACGTCACCACGACGCCGCACCCGGCGGGCCTGCCGACGCGATGCCGTCGGTGCGCCGTCCGGACGCGGGCCCGCCGGTGCGACGGCCCGGCCCGGAGCAGCCGGGGGAGCCCGGCCGTGCCCGTCCACCCGCCGAGGGCCCGCCGGCCGGTCGACGGGCCGCCGGCCCGACACCCGACCAGGCGCCGGTCGTCGCCGCCCCCGGGCCGACCCGCTTCGACGGCGCGCCGACCGGCGTCGTGCCGCCGCCCGCGGACGGCCTGCGGCCCGACCCCGCCATCGATCGTGACCCGCGTACCGCCCGGCGTCGCCCGGGGCCGGCCGACCCCGGCGCCCCCGAGCCCACCGGGCGGCGTGCCGCGAGTCCGCGTGCGGCAGCGGGCGGGCGTCGCCGCGCCGCGGAGCCCGACGAGCCGGTGGTGCCCCGCTCGGGCAACGCGCCTCCCGTGCCCCGCTCGGGCAACGCACCCCCCGTGCCCCGCTCGGGAGGCGCGTCGTCGGTGCCCGAGGCGACCGGCGCGCACAGCGGTGCCCTGCCCACCGCCGGCCCCGCCGACGGCACCGGTCGCCGCCGGGTCGTCTCCGACGAACAGGAACGTCGATCGGAACCGGAACGTCGGACGCCACCCGGCGGTGAACCCCGCCTGGACCGGCCGGACCGTCCGGAGCGGCCCGCGGACTGGCTCCGCCAAGCCGGCCGCCTGCCGCACACCGACCCTGGCCTGCAGGTGGTCAACCGCCGCGACGGCGGCCCGCCGACCGCAGGTCGCCGTCAGGTGCCGCCCGCCGGGCCGGCGGACCTGACCGACACGGCGTCCGGTCGGCTCGGCGTTCCGGACCCGGCCGCGGAGCGCACCGCCGCCCGCCGGCCCGCCGGTCCGCCGGTCGACCCGGGTGCGGACGCACCGGCAGGTCGTCGTGCGGTCCGGCCGGACGGGTCCGGGTCCACCGGGGAGCAGGCACTGCCCTACCCGCCGCCGGCCGCTGAGCGACCCGCCCGGGGGCGGGGCGCCGCTGCGGTTCCCCCGCCGGACCCCACCGGCCGGCGCGGCCGGGCCGTGGTAGGCCCCGGCCCGGACGCCGCGGCTCGAGGCGCCGCCCGCCCCGCCCCGCCCGGCCGGGCCCGTCCCGTCCCCGGCGACGCGCCGACGCCCGGCGCCGGGCGCGCTGGCGCTGACGGTCCCCTGCGCCCCGGTCCGGGTGTCGAGGCCGCACCCCACGACACGCCCCGCCCGGACGGTCCACCTCGTGCGGCGGTGCCGCCGGGTGTGGATGCTCCGCCGCGGTCACGTCCGGACGGTCCGGCGCGCGCCGCCGTCCGCCCGCCCGGCGCGCCACCACCCACCGACGACCGGACGTCAGGTGAACCAGGGCCGGCCGGTCCGGCCCGTGGTGCGGTGCCGGCTCGTCCTGCGCCGACCGACCGTGCCGCCGGGCGTGCCCTGCCTCCGCACCGGGAGCCCGGTCGGGCCGAGCCGAGCGGTGTCGCTCCGGTGCCACCGCCCGGCCGCGCCGGTGAGCCGGTCGGCGTGGCCCGCGCCGCGGTCGTGGTGCCGTCCGCGTCCGGCCCGGTGGACCGGCCGGCACCGGAGCCCTCCGACGTGCCGGCGCTGCGCTCGGCCGGTCAGGAGGTTCCGGACGACGACACCACGCCGGGTGCCCGTTCCGAGGAGCGCCGGCAGACCCGTGAACGACGCCGTCTACGCGCGGCGGCGTTGGTGCTGGTCAGTGTCGTGCTGCTCGGCGCGGTACCGCTCTTCTTCGGCCTCCGGACGCTGAGTCGTGACCCGGTCTTCGACAACCTGGACCAGCTCAGCGTGCCCGGCTGGGCGGCTGCGAAGACTGTCGACGACGTCAGCGGCAGCCGCTGGTGCCTGCTCGACTGCCGCCTACGTGAGCGCACGGTGACCTCGGAGAAGGCGCCCAAGGAGACGGCGCAGGTCTACGAGGACGCGCTGCGCCAGGACGGGTGGCGGCCGTGGAAGGTGAACCGCTGCCCGGAGCAGGAGACGAAGGGCAGCTACACCTGCTGGCGTCGCGACGAGCTGACCCTCGACCTGTGGGTGCGCGAGCCGACCTGTGTGCCGCCGCCGGTCGACGGTGAGCCGGCGGTGGTGCCGTCCGCCGACCCGTCGGCCGCTGCGACCGAGTGCACCGGCTCGTTGGTGTCGGTGAAGGTACGTAATGCGATCGACGACGAGCGGACCAGGCCACAGCCGACCACCGACCCGTCACTGACCGGTGAGGATCCGTTCCCCACGGTCAGTGCGGATCCGTTGGGTGAGCTGACACCCTCACCGTCGTGAGCCGGTCTCCATCACGGACGGTAGGGTCTGGGGCTGGCGGGCACGCCCGCTACCGGTGACCGCCGACGGTTCGGCGGCCGGTACGGGTGCCATGGTTGTGCGTTCCGGGGACGTCGGGTCCTGCGGAACTCTGCTTGAGGAGGACAGGCGTGGGCGACATTGGAGCGATCGCGGCGCTGATCGCGGCATCCGCGTTCGCGGTGCTGGTGCTCATCCTGACGCTGCCCATCCTGCGGCTGCGGCACACGGTTGACGCCACCACCCGCATGATCAACGACCTCAACGACCGGACCGCGCCGCTGCTCGGCGACGTGAACACCACGGTGAAGAACGTCAACACCGCGCTGGAGCAGGTGCAGGTCTCGCTCGACGGTGTGAACCTCCAGTTGGCGAAGGTCGACACCATGACCAGCCACGCGCAGAACGTCACCGCAAACGTCGCCAACCTGGCCACCGTGGTCTCCGCCGCGGCCGCCAACCCGCTGGTCAAGGTGGCCGCGTTCGGCTACGGCGTGCGGAAGGCCGCCGCCGGTCGCCGGCACGCCGAGACCGAGCGTGAGGTACGCGACACCATCAAGCAGCAGCGACGGGCCGCGCGACGCGGCAACAGCTGACCGGCCGCCGCACCAGGAGGTAGCGAGACATGAGGCGCTTGTTCTGGCTCGGCATCGGGGTGGCCGTCGGTGTGGTCGTGGTCCGCAGGGTGACCCGGACCGCGCAGGCGTACACACCGGCGGGTATCGCCAGCTCGCTGACGGAATCCGCTGGCGGGCTCGTCGAGTCGCTGCGTAGTTTCGTGGAGGACGTCCGGGTCGGGATGGCCGAACGCGAGCAGGAGATCCACCACGCGTTCGCCCACGGTGAGGCGTTCGACGATCAGTTCGCCGACCTGCGGGAGGACCCGCGGATCGGCGATCGAGAAATCTTTCCGGAGGAACACCAGCGATGAAGACGGCGGAGATCAAGCGGCGGTACCTCGCGCACTTCGAGGCGAATGGCCACACCGTGGTGCCGTCCGCTCCGCTGCCCGCCATCAGCGATCCGAACCTGTTGTTCGTCAACGCCGGCATGGTGCAGTTCGTGCCGTACTTCCTGGGTCAGCAGACGCCCGCGTACCAGCGGGCGGTGAGCGTGCAGAAGTGCATTCGCACCCCGGACATCGACGAGGTCGGCAAGACCAGCCGGCATGGCACGTTCTTCCAGATGAACGGCAACTTCTCCTTCGGCGACTACTTCAAGGCGGGCGCGATTCCGCTGGCCTGGGAGTTGTCGACGAAGCCGATCGCCGAGGGTGGTTACGGGCTGGATCCGGAGCGGATCTGGCCGACGATCTACCTCGACGACGACGAGGCGTACGAGATCTGGCGGTCGGTGGGGGTGCCGGCGGAGCGGATCGTGCGTCGGGGCAAGGCGGACAACTTCTGGTCGATGGGCATTCCCGGGCCGTGCGGTCCGTCGTCGGAGCTGTTCTACGACCGGGGTCCGGAGTACGGGCGTGAGGGTGGTCCGGCGGTCGACGAGGACCGCTACATGGAGTACTGGAACCTCGTGTTCATGCAGTTCGAGCGGGGTCCGGGAACGACCAAGGAGGACTACCCGATCCTTGGTGACCTGCCGGCGAAGAACATCGACACCGGCATGGGCCTGGAGCGGATGGCGTCGATCCTGCAGGGTGTGGACAACCTGTACGAGATCGACGAGGTCCGGCCGATCCTGGCCCGGGCGGCCGAGCTGACCGGGAAGCGGTACGGCGCGCACTCGGGTCATGTGGCGAGTGAGTCGCACCCGGACGACGTGCGGTTGCGGGTCATCGCGGACCACGTGCGGACGGCGTTGATGCTGATCGGCGACGGGGTGACCCCGTCGAACGAGGGCCGTGGGTACGTGCTGCGGCGGATCATGCGTCGGGCGATCCGGTCGATCCGGCTGTTGGGCTGGCAGGAGCGGGCGCTGCCCGAGTTGCTGCCGGTGGCGCGGGACTGCATGGCCCCGTCGTACCCGGAGCTGGCGAGCGACTTCGACCGCATCGCGGACTACGCGTACGCGGAGGAGGAGGCGTTCCTGTCGACCCTGCGCGCGGGCACCACGATCCTGGACACGGCGATCGCGGAGACCCGTACGGCGGGCGGCAGTTCGCTGTCGGGGGCGAAGGCGTTCCAGCTGCACGACACGTACGGCTTCCCGATCGACCTGACCCTGGAGATCGCCGCGGAGCAGGGCCTCAGCGTCGACGACGAGGGTTTCCGGCGGTTGATGGCCGACCAGCGGACCCGGGCGAAGGCGGACGCGCAGGCGCGCAAGACCGGCCACGTCGACCTGTCGGCGTACCGGTCGGTGCTCGACGCGGGTGGCCCGGTGACGTTCACCGGGTACAGCGAGGTGTCCCGGGAGTCGACGGTGCGGGCGCTGCTCGGCGCCGACGGCCCGCGCCAGGCGGCGACCGAGGGCGACACCATCGAGCTGGTGCTGGACACCACCCCGTTCTACGCCGAGGGCGGTGGGCAGCAGCCCGACCAGGGCATGATCACGGTTGGCGGCGGGCAGGTCGAGGTGCTCGACGTGCAGCAGCCGGTGCCCGGCCTGATCGTGCACCGCGCCCGGGTGATCCGGGGCGAGGTCCGTGCCGGTGAGGCCGGCTTCGCCGAGATCGACACGACCCGTCGTCGGGCGATCTCCCGGTCGCACACCGCCACGCACCTGGTGCACCAGACCATGCGTAACTTCCTCGGTGAGTCGGCCACGCAGGCCGGGTCGCTGAACGCCCCCGGTCGGCTCCGGTTCGACTTCAACACCCCCACCGGGGTGTCGCCGAGCGTCCTGCACGACGTCGAGCAGCAGGTCAACGAGGTGCTCCTGGCCGACCTGGAGGTGCACGCCTTCATCACCTCGTTGGACGAGGCGCGGAAGATCGGCGCGATGGCGCTCTTCGGCGAGAAGTACGGCGAGGAGGTGCGGGTCGTCGAGGTGGGCGACTACGCCCGGGAGCTGTGCGGCGGCACGCACGTGGCCCGCTCGGCGCAGCTCGGCCTCGTGAAGATCCTCTCCGAGTCGTCGATCGGTTCCGGTGTCCGCCGGGTCGAGGCGCTCGTCGGTATGGACGCCTTCGGCTTCCTGGCCAAGGAGCACCTGTTGGTCTCCCGGTTGGCCGAGCTGTACCGGGTGCCCAACGACCAGGTCGCCGACCGGGTGGAGCAGACCGTCACCCAGCTCCGCGACGCGGAGAAGGAGCTGGAGAAGCTGCGCGCCCAGCTGGTGCTCGGCGGCGCGTCGGCGCTGGCGGCGCAGGCCAAGGACGTGCACGGGGTCGCGTACGTGGGCACCGAGGCGCCGGAGGGCGCGGCCGGCAACGACGTTCGCACGCTGGCCCAGGAGATCCGCGGCAAGATCGACCCGGCGCGGCCGGCGGTCGTCGCGGTGGCGTCCCGGTCGAACGGCAAGGCGTCGCTCGTGGTGGCGGTCAACGGGGCGGCGCGCAGCCGGGGCCTGGCGGCGTCGGATCTGGTGAAGGCGGCGTTCTCGGGGCGCGGCGGTGGCAGCCCCGACCTGGCCCAGGGCGGCGGTCTGCCGGCCGGCGAAGCGCCGAAGCTGCTGCTCACCGTCGAGAAGGCGATCACTGAGGCGTGATGAACCATCACTGTCAGCCAGGGCGGGCCATTTGGTCCGCCCTGGTTCGTACCCGCCCGGCGGTGACCGTCGGTGGCTGAGTTCACGCGCGGTGTGCGGATCGGCGTGGACGTCGGTCAGGTGCGGGTGGGTGTCTCCCGCTCGGATCCGGACGGGATCCTGGCAACGCCGCTGGTCACCCTGGCCCGCGACCTCACGGCGGCGCCGGAAGCGGTGCCGAGCGACCTCGCCGAGCTGGCCGCGTTGGTGGCCGAACATGAGGCCGTCGTGGTCGTCGTCGGCCTTCCGGTCAATCTCGCCGGCAAGCACGGCCCTGCGGCCGTCCATGTGAAGGCGTACGCTGACCGACTGGTCGATGTGATAGCGCCTGTCCCGGTAACGCTCACTGACGAGAGGATGTCGACCGTGGTCGCTTCTCGTAGGCTTGCCGAGCGTGGCGTCCGAGGTAAACGTCAACGTGCGGTTGTCGATCAGGCGGCCGCGGTGGAGATCCTGCAGAGCTGGCTGGACGCGCAGCGGAGGCGGACGTAATGATCGACGATCTGGATCTTGGGTTCGACGAGCCGGAGCGGGGGGAGAAGGGCCGGCACCGGCGCGGTTTCCGCAAGCGCAACGGCAGGTCCGGCGGCGGCCGGGGCAAGACATTCCTGGCTCTGCTGATGGCTCTGCTCCTGTTGGGCGGCATCGGCGGTGGCGCGTTCTACGGCTTCGACCGCATCCAGAACTACTTCGTCACCCCCGACTACGACGGCAGCGGGGCCGGTGAGATCACCGTCGAGATCAAGAGCGGCGCGCTGCTCGCCGACATGGCCGACGCCCTCGTGGCGGCCGACGTGGTGAAGAGCCAGAAGGCCTTCATCGAGGCGGCCGAGGCCAACTCCCGCAGTAAGAACATCCAGCCGGGCACGTACAAGCTGCGCAAGCAGATGAGCGGCGCGAACGCGGTGACCGCGATGCTCGACCTCAAGAACAAGATCGTCAACGGGCTGACCATCCCCGAGGGCCGCACCAGCTTCAACATCTACAAGCTGCTCTCCGAGAAGACCAAGATCCCGGTCAAGAACTTCCAGGCCGCCGCGAAGGACCCGGAGAAGCTCGGCGTCCCGGACTGGTGGTTCAAGCGCGGCGACGGCAAGAAGAGCGTCAAGTCCATTGAGGGTTTCCTCTTCCCGGACACGTACGAGATCCCGCCGAAGTCCACCGCCGAGAGCATCCTGAAGCTGATGGTGAACCGTTTCCTCTCGGTGACTGGGGAGATGAAGTTCGCCGACCGGGTGCAGGAGGAGCGCAAGGTCAGCCCCTACGAGGCGCTTATCGTGGCGTCCCTCGCGCAGGCCGAGGCCGGCAACAAGGACGACCTGGGCAAGGTCGCCCGGGTGGCCTACAACCGGGCGTACGGCGAGTTCCCGTGCAACTGCCTGGAGATGGACGTCACGGTCAACTACTACCTGGAGTCGATCGGCAAGCCGACCAAGTCGTCCAAGCAGATGACGGCGGCCGAGCTGGACGACGAGAAGAACCCGTACAACCGCAAGCTGCGCGGCATGATCCCCACCCCGATCAACAACCCGGGCAAGCAGGCCCTCGAAGGGGCGATGGACACGCCGACCGGCAAGTGGCTCTACTTCGTGGCGATCGACAAGGAGGGCCACTCCGCGTTCGCCGAGGACTACCAGCAGCACCGGCGCAACGAGGACAAGGCTCGGGAGGCCGGCATCATCTGACCGGCCGGGTAACGCGTAAAGGCTCCCTTTCCATTGCGGCGCCAATTGTGGTCGCCATCGGAAAGGGAGCCTTTGCGTTTCGGCTTCGACGCGCAATTACCGCGTCATCGTCAGTGACTCGTGCCGGTCCACGTGCCGGTGCGCGGGTTGAGGAACGTCCACACGCCGTTGCTGTTCTGCTTTCGCAGACCGAACGTGCGGTTGTAGCCGTAGTAGAAGTACCCGGTCTGGGTGCTCGTGTCGAAGCCCGTGTTGCGGTTGACCCCGCCGTACGCCTTGCCCCAGGTCTGCGGCCCGACGGAGCCGTCGATGCCGATGTTCATCACGTCCTGCCAGGTCCTGGTCTTGGCGGCGGTGTTGGAGCCGAACTCACCGTCGATGAAGCTGGTGCCGACGGTGCCGCTCAGGTCGTCGGCCCAGATGATGGCCTGCCAGAGCCGCACGATGTTGCCGGCGCGTACGCAGGAGCTGGAGGTGCACAGCTGGTGGTTGTCCGACCAGCTGCCCGCTGCCGCGTCCGCCTTGGCGGGCGCGCCGATCATCAGTGAAAGGCTGAAGGCCGCGGCAATTGCGATCAGGGTACGCAGAATGCGTTTGTTCAAGGTTCCCCCCATTTTCAGATCGGTCGTACCGTCGCCGGAAATGCTTCCACCCCCATCGATAAGCGTCAAGCTCTTGCCGCCCTCAGGCGTGGCTAGAAGCGGTCGGTCTCTGGTGGCTCGACCTGCCGGCTGGGTAGGGTCGATCCGAGGGGCCGGGAGGGCGGAGAGTGATGCGACACGCGGCAGCAGCGCTGGGTGGTGCGAGGTGACCGAGGCGACCCGTCGGGCCGCGGTGCTGGGCAAGCCGATCGCGCACTCCCTCTCCCCGGTGATTCACACTGCGGGTTACGTGGCCGCCGGGCTGACCGGGTGGTCGTACACCCGGATCGAGTGCGCGGCGGCGGAGCTGCCGGATCTGGTCGCCGGCCTGGGCCCGGAGTGGGCCGGATTGTCGGTGACCATGCCGGGCAAGGAGGCAGCGCTCGCCGTGGCCGACGCCGCGTCGCCGGTCGCCGCCGCCGTCGGCGCGGCCAATACGTTGGTACGCCGTCCGGACGGCTCCTGGTACGCGGACAACACCGATGTCGCCGGCATGGTGCGGGTGCTCACCGACGCCGGCGTGGCCGCTGGCGCCGCCGTGACGGTGCTCGGCGCCGGCGGGACGGCCCGCGCCGCGCTCGCGGCGGCGGCGGAGCTGGCCTGCTCGTCAGTGACGGTGGTGGCCCGTCGACCGGAGGCGGTCGAGGAGCTGCGTCCGGTGGCCGAGGCGCTGGACGTCGAGCTGACGCCCGCGCCATGGGGCGACGCGCCCCGGCGGCTCGCCACCGCGGACGTGGTCTTGTCCACGGTGCCGAAGGGGGTCGCCGACCCACTGGCCGGTGCGGTGGCCTGGCGGCCGGGCGCGGTGTTCTTCGACGCGCTCTACGACCCGTGGCCAACGCCGTTGGCGACCGCCGCCGACGCGGCTGGCTGCCGGATCGTCTCCGGTCGGGATCTGCTGCTGGCCCAGGCGGTCGGGCAGTTCGAGCAGTTCACCGGCGTGCCCGCGCCGAGAGAGGCGATGGCCGCCGCGCTGGCTGCCGCTCGCGCCGCCTGACGGACTGAACAGGCAGCCGCGATGTCCTGGAGGCCGGCAGCTCCCACGGGTCCGTTGACTCCGCGCGTGCTCGATGGGCAAGGTGTGTGGCGGGTTTCGGTCGTGCCTGTGGTCGGAGGCCCTGATCTGCCTAAGGCGGTTTCTTAGCTCACGGTTAAGACGCGCTTACGGAAAACTGTCCTCCTCACGACGTGCCCTGGTCATCGATACGCTGCTCACCGTTACGGACGCAGACACAAGGAGTTTCCTTGACCAGGCACGGACTGCACCGCATCGCCCGGCTCCGTTCCGGACCCCGGCGTAAGGCGATTGCCATCGGGGTGGTGGGCGGCACGGTGGTGGCCGGCATCGTGGCGACCATGATGCCGCTGCTGGCCAGCGACGACCTGTCGATCCGCGCGGCGGCGGACAGCACCGCGACCGCGGTGTCCCAGGACGGTGACAACGCGGCCAAGACGACCCTCGCCACCTGCGCGACCCGGTGCGACGGCAACCCGCGTGGCGCCCGCCAGGCGGTCATCGAGTTCGCGGTGTCCACCGTTCCGGCAGCCGCGGTCAACATCCGGGCGACGCTGCGGGTGCACTCCTGGCAGCAGTTCGCCGCCACGGTGACGGCACACGCCTCGCCGCTGAGCGCCCGTGAGTCGCGGCCCCCGCTGACGTCGGCCGGCGCGGCACTGGACAGCGTGACGAGCGTGTCCAAGGGCCTCAACGAGTGGGACGTCTCCAAGCTGGTCACCGGCAACGGCACCTGGACGGTCTCGCTCGCGCAGAGTGGCCTGGAGAGCCGGATCTACTGGGCGTCGGTCGAGCACCGCAACCCGGACCTGCGGCCCAGCCTGCTGATCAGCTACGACCTCGGGGCGAAGCCGTCGTCGGCGCCGACCACCCGGCCGGCTCCACCGCCGTCACCGAGTGCGCCGCCGACCACCGCGGCGCCGACGCCGTCGCCGACGGTCGCGCCGACCCGGACCCCGACCCCCAGCCCCAGCGGCACCCTTCCGGTCGGCAAGTGCGGGTCCGTCTCGAACAAGCTCGTCCCGTCCTGCGGAGCCTGGTGGGGCATGTACTCGCCCGCCGGGGCAGCCGGCGGCTGGGACCACGGCAAGGCAGTCGCCGACGTGGAGGCGCAGGTCGGGCGCAAGTTCGACATCGTGCACCGCTACCACGACTTCTCCAACGCCGGCAGCAACGGCGCCTTCCCCGACGCGTACGAACAGCAGCAGATGCGCGAGGGTCGGCTGATGTTCTTCGCCTGGGAGTCCCGTGACTTCTCCGCCGGCACCACCCTCAAGTGGTCGGATGTCTACGGTGGCAAGCAGGACGGCACCATCGACGCGGTCGCCGGCCGGATCAAGGCCGCCGGGGTGCCGGTCTTCATCGGTTTCGACCACGAGCCGGAGGACGAGCCGAACAAGGGCAGCGACGCCGACTTCGTCCGGGCCTGGCGCTACGTGCACGCGCGGTTCGCCAACGCGGGGGCGACGAATGCGGTCTGGGTCTGGACGATGATGGGCTGGTCCGGGCACTACTCCCGGTACGCCGGGCTGTACCCGGGTGACCAGTACGTCGACTGGGTCGCCTACGACCCGTACAACTTCCACGTCTGCAACGGCAGCACGGTCTGGAAGAGCCCGAGCACCACCGTCGGTGGCTTCTACAGGTGGCTTGACGACAACGGCATCGGCGCCGGCAAGCCCCGGATGCTCGCCGAGTTCGGCACCAACTTCGACGCCGCCGACCCGAGCGCCAAGCAGCGCTGGTTCCAGGAGTTCCCGGCGGCGCTGAAGGCACACCCGAAGATCAAGGCGGCCATCTACTTCAACTCGGCCGGTATGACCAGCCGCACGTCGACCTGTGACATGACGATGAACCACGACGCGTCGGCGGTGGCCGGCTTCGCGAAGGCGGGGCAGGACCCCTACCTGCGGCAGCCCACCGGAGGTAGCCGCTGACGACCTAGTTGGGCTGACGGAACGGCGTTCGCCGGGGGTCGGACAACCGATCCTCCGGCGTTCTGTCGGCTTGCGGATTCATGCACCGCCCAATCGGCGGATTTTGTTTACCAGGCTGGACGAGGCACGCTACCTCGGGTTCTCATCCAATCTGGAGGCGCAGCGTGCCCAAACTCTCGCACTTGTGGCGTTCCGCAGGACGTCGTCGTACTCGGGCGGGGATGGTCGCGTTGGCGATCATCGCCGCAGCTCTGGGCGTGCCCACGACCGCGTCGGCCGCGGTGGTACCGGTTCCGGCGACGGCGACCCTGGTGTCGGCGAATCCCGCCGACACGACCCCGCACGCGCGAGACGGTGAGACGCGTGCCTTCGCGCAGGTGGGCAACACGGTCTTCGTCGGCGGCAGCTTCACCCAGCTCCGGCAGACCGCCAGCTCCGCGTGGGTCACCCAGCGCTACCTCTTCGCGTACGACCGGACCAGCGGCACGATGTCGACCACGTTCCTGCCGGTGCTCGACGGCGCGGTCAACACCCTGATCGCCGGTCCCGGCGGCACGCTGATCGTCGGCGGCGCCTTCAAGAACGTCAACGGCGTCTCCCGGAAGAACCTGGTGGCGCTCAACCCGTCCACCGGCGCGATCGTCGACAGCTGGGTCGGGCGCTCGGACGGCGGCACCGTCCGTGACCTGGCGCTGGACGGCAACTGGCTGTACGTGGCCGGCGCGTTCAACTGGCTCAACGGCACCGCGCACTCCGGCCTCGGCCGGCTCAACGCGACGACCGGCGCGATCGACCCGACCTTCAGCATCGACGCCACCGTGGGGCGGCACAGCACCACGTCGTACGTCTGGACCATCGACGTCGCACCGGACGGCGACACCCTCGTCGTCGGCGGCAACTTCACGCTCGTGAACGACCTGCCGCGCAACCAGATGGCGTTGGTGGACGTCTCCGGGACCCCCACGGTGCTCGACTGGAGCACCGACAAGTTCGTCCCGCCGTGCGCGTCGCCGACGACGTTCGTGCACTACGTGCAGGACGTGAAGTTCGGCGGCGACGGTAGCTGGTTCGTGGTCGGCACCAACGGTGGCGCCGGCTGGCCGGCCGCGTACTGCGACGCCCTGGTCCGTTTCGAGACCGCCGCGCGCGGCAGTGGCCTGCTCGCCACCTGGGTCGACTACACCGGCAACGACACCATCACCTCGGTCGAGGTGGCCGACAACGTCATCTACCTGGGTGGGCACTTCCGCTGGGTCAACAACCCGAACGCCAGCGACAACGCGGGCCCGGGCGCGGTCGACCGACTCGGCATCGCCGCCGTCTCGCCGGCGACCGGCATGCCGGTGAACTGGAACCCGCGCCGCAGTGGCAGCGCCTCGATGCCGTCGGGCACCAGCACCTGGGGTTCCTCGGTGCCGGTGCTGTGGCGCGGCTCGGACGGCCTCTACTTCGGGCACAACTCCGACGGCATGGGCGAGGAGTACCACGGCCGGCTCGGCATGTTCCCGCTCGCCGGCGGGCGTACCTTCACCGCGAAGAACCCGCCGTCGGCGACCACCGGCAACCTCTACCTGGGCACGGCCTCGGGCACCGTGGCGAAGGTGCCGTTCAACGGCACCGAGCTGGGCACCGCGACAAGCGTCAGCCAGCCCACGTACACGGCGGCCGGCGCGACCTGGCGGGTGGACGACCGGATCTACTGGTCACACACGGTGGCCGGCACGCCCACCGGCAGCCGGATCGACGTCTCGCTCTTCAACGGCGGCGCGATCGGCTCGCCGTGGGAGGCGTCCGGCTACAACGACTGGTACAACCCGGCGTTGCTGACCGGCGCGTTCTTCCTCGACGGTCGGCTCTACTACACCCGGACCGGGGCCAACAACCTGTACTACCGCTACTTCGAGATCGACGGCAACTACCTCGGCGCCACCGAGTTCACCCTGCCGACCAGTGGGGTGACCTGGTCCGCCGTTCGAGGTATGGCCTGGGTGGGTGGCCGGATCGTCTACGGCTCCACCGACGGCGCGCTGCGTAGCGTGCCGTTCGACCCGACCGCCGCCCCGACGGCGGTGGTCAACGGCACCACGGCGACAGTCATCAGCAGCGCGACGCCCGAGTTGTCCTGGTCTACCCCATCGACATTCTTCTCCGTACAGTAAGGGTCAACCGTTCGTAACGGAGCATCGGTAGATTGTTCACGTTGGGCCGGTGGCGGGTACCACCGCCGCCGGCCCGCGACGGTGGGGGAGGGTCGTTGCTCGGCGCCGCTGGCATCCGAACGAGACGCGTGGTGCGTCTGGTCTTCGCGGTCAAACGTGGCTGGTATCAGCTCCGTTACCGGCGGCTGACACTCGGTCGGGACGTCGAGATCCGCGGCCGGATCCGGTTACGGCGAGGTGTGCGGGTGACCATCGGTGACCGCACCCGGTTGAACAAGCTCGTCCGCTTCGCGGGCCCCGGCGAGGTTCGCGTCGGCGCGGACTGTCTGCTCAACGCCACCTGGATCGGCACCTGGACGTCGGTGACGGTCGGAGACAGGTGCCTGCTGTCGGACTGCGAGCTGCTCGACAACGACTTCCACAACCTGCCGCCCGAGCAGCGGCACGCGCCGCCCAGCCCGCTCACCCGTGCCCCGATCGTCCTCGAGGACAACGTCTGGGTCGGTGCGCACGCCCTGGTCCTGAAGGGCGTGCGGGTCGGCCGGGACAGCGTCGTCGGCGCCGCGACGGTGGTCCGCACGGACGTGCCCCCCGGCGTCGTGGTCGTTGGCAATCCTCAACAGACGGTGAAGAAGTTCCATGACTGATGCAGCGCCCGGCTCCTGGCCCACGGACGGCCCGTCCGCCGGCACCTCGCGCGCCGTGACACTTACCGACCTGCTTCAGGTGCCGATGCACCGGTTGCGGTTGGTGGCGGCGGTCGCCATGGTCGGTCTGCTCGCCGCGCTGGGTTACGTGCTGCTGGTGCCCGCGGCGCAGACCGCGAGTGCCGTGGTCGCGGTCCGGCCGGTGGTGACCGACGCGTTCACCCCCAGCGGCGCGGGCGCCGACCGCGCGGTCAACATGAACGTGGAGAGCGGCATCGCCACCGGCACCGAGGTGGTGCAGCAGCTCGCCGAGTCGGCAGGCGGCGACCCACGGGACATCCGTGACGCGCTCGAGGTCGAGGTGCCCACCGGCGGGCAGATCCTGCGCTTCACCTACCAGGCGCGCGAGGCGCACCAGGCCGTGCAGAGCGCCAACCGGGCCGCCGAGGCCTATCTGAGCGTGCGGCGGACCATGTACGAGCAGCAGCGCGCCGAGATGCTGCGCTCCTACGACGCCAGCATCACCAAGGTCGCCGCGCAGCAGACCGCGTTGCAGAAGCGGGCGAACACCGCCAAGGACACCGCCGCCGGTGACGCGTTGGTGGCCGAGCTGGCCGGCATCAACAACCAGCTCACCCAGCTCAACGCCGCCCGTACCGAGATCGCGGCGGTCGACGTCAACCCCGGCTGGGTCACCCAGACCGCCGAGAAGGCGCTTGTCACCTCCGCCGGTCACCGGCCGCTCTACCTGGTCGCCGGCCTGCTCGGTGGTGCGCTCGTCGGCGTCGTGCTGGCGTACCTCTGGGAGTCGGCCGACCGGCGGGTCCGCTCGGTCGCCGACGGCCGCGACGCCTCCGGCCTCCCGCTGCTCGGTACGGTGCGCCGACCCGCGTTCCGGGGCAGTCCCCGGGCGGTCGACGCCGACGTCCGGTACGTGGCGATGGCGGTCGCCGAGCGGGTCCGGCAGCCCGCCCGGGTCGCGCTCGTCACCGCCCGGGAGGACGCTACGGCGCTCACCGCCGGGCTCGCCGTGGCGCTCGCCGTGGACGGTCGGGAGGTCTTCGTCGCCGACGACAGTGGCCGGATCGAGCGGCTGCGGGCCACCGTGCTCGCCGACCGGGGGCGGTTGCCCATCGACCCGTCCCGACCGTTGGTGCCCAAGCCCCGGCCGGCCGGCAGCACACCCGCCGCCGGTGCCGGCACGGACGGCACACCCGCCCGCCGACCCTCCCCGCACCCGCCCGGCGCCCGCCCGTCCACCGACCCGGACGCCACGCTGACGTTGCCGCGGGTGTCGTCGGCCCGCCCGGACAACGGCCGCGTCGTCGCTCCCGACGAGGTTGCCGTGGGTGTGGGCAGTGTCCGGTTCGGCACCTGGCGGCAGGGCGCGGACCACGGCCTGGTCCTGTTCAACGCCCCGCCGGCCGAGTCCGATGAGCGTGGCGTGGCCGTGGCCCGGCAGGGCAGCGCGGTGGTGGTCGTCGAGCGGGACCGCACCCGGCAGAGCGACCTGCGCCGCCTGGTGGAGCGACTCCGCGCCGCCGGCGTCACCCCGTTGGGCTTCGTGCTCACCAGGAACGGCCGGGCCTGAGCGTGTCGGTCACCCGCGCCCCGGCGACCGAACCACCGCCCGGAGGCGCCCCGGAGGAGGCCGGGCCGGTCGCCCCGCCCGCGCCGCCGTACCTGCCGCTCTGGCCGCTGTCGATGATGTTCGGCCTGGTGCCGCTCTGGTGGCTGCTCGGCGCGTTCTACCTCGGCTGGCCACTGCTGGGTGCGCTGCTGCTCGCGTTGCTGCTCACCCGGGGGCGCGTGCCACTGCCCCCGGCGGTTGGCATCTGGCTGCTCTTCCTGGCCATCGTGGTGGTCAGCGCGACCCAGCTGTCGTCGCCCGCGTCGCTGCTCACGTTCGCCCTGCGACTGGCCTTCTACCTGACCGCACTCGTGGTCGGCGTGTACGTCTACGCCGCCGCCCGGGAACGTGCCAGTCTGGTGGCGGTGCTCACCCCACTCTGCGCGTTCTGGTTCGGGTTGGTGGCGCTGGGCTGGCTCGGGGTGCTGCTGCCCCGGCTGGCCATGACGACCCCAATGGAGGTGCTGCTGCCCGGCGGGGTGGCCGGCACCCCGTTCATCCAGGACATGGTGCACCTCACCACCGCCGAGTACAGCGCCCGCTCGCTGAACCCGATCTACCGGCCGGCCGCGCCGTTCGCGTACACCAACAACTACGGCAGCGCGTACGCGATGACCCTGCCCTGCGTGGTGGCCTTCACCATGCTGCGCCGGCAGGGCGTGCTGCGCTGGGCGCTGCTGGCGTCGCTGCCGCTGTCGCTGGCCCCGGCGTTCCTCACCCTCAACCGGGCGATGTTCCTCAGCCTCGGCGCCGGGCTGGCGGTGCTCGGGGTGCGGGCCAGCCTGCGCGGCAACGTCCGGGTGGCCGCGTCCATCGTCGGGGTGGTGGTGATCGGCGGGTTGGCCACGCTGTTCATCCCGATCACCGAGCTGATCAACAAGCGGGTCGACTCCAGCGACACCAACACCGACCGCCTCTCGCTCTACACCGAGGTGATCCGCCGGGTGCAGGAGTCGCCGTGGCTGGGCTACGGCGCTCCGGTGAACGTCGACACCGTGTCGGCGGCCGCGCCGATCGGCACCCAGGGGCAGCTGTGGATGGTGCTGTTCAGTCACGGCGTACCCGCGTTGCTCTGCTTCCTGGCGTGGTTCGTCGCCGCCGCGGTGATCTGCGCGCGGGCGACGTCGGCGGCCGGGCAGTGGCTGGCGGTGGTGCCGGTGGTCTGCCTGGTGCAGATCCCGTTCTACGGCATGGCCAACCAGAACCTGGCGGTCGCGTTCTTCGCGGTCGCCTTCGCGATGGCGCTCACCGAACGTGAACGGTTGACCCGGTTGGTCGGGCCGCCACCGCCGGTCGTCCGGAACGCGGCGGTGCCCGCGTGACCGCCGCGACCCGACCGCCGGCCGGCGCCGACGAGGGCCGGCCGAGGCCCGGTCCCGCCGAGGGCTCGGCCACCTCCTCACCCGCCGGGGGCTCGGCCGAGACCCGCCGCAGCGCCCGTAGCGGAGTCGCGGGGCTGCTCGGCGCCGCCACCAGCGGGTTGTTCGGGTTCGTCCTGGCCGTCGTGATCACCAGGGGGTACGGCACGACCGGCGCGGGCGCGTTCTTCGCCGCGATCGGGGTCGTCACCGTGGCGACCGCGATCTGCACCCTCGGCGCGGAGACCGGCCTGATGTGGGCGCTGCCCCGGCGCAGCGCGGGGGTGCGCGGCGACGCGGCCCGGGTGCTCCCGGTGGCGCTGATCCCGCCGCTGCTGACCGCGCTCGTGGTCGCCGGCGCGGGCGTGCTGGCCGCCGACGCGCTCGCGCCCCGACTGCTCGGCGACTCCCTCGCCAACGGCGACGCGCTGCTCACCGCCACGTTCGCCGCGGTGCCGGTGGTCGTTGCGATGACCCTGCTGCTCGCCGCGCTGCGCTGCGTGCGGCCCATCCGGGCGTACGTCGGGGTGCAGTTCCTGCTGCTGCCGGTCGCCCGCCCGGTGCTTGTCGGCGCCGCCGCGCTGGCCGGCGGTGGCCTGCTCGCCGGCATGACCGGCTGGTTGGTGCCGGCGGCGTTGGCGCTGCTGGTCTGCCTCACCCTGGTCGCCGGCCCGCTCGGGCTGGGCCGCGGTGCGGCGCTGCGACCGCACCGCGCCGACTGGTCCACGTTCTGGCGCTTCGCGCTGCCCCGGGCCGCCTCGGCGGCGATCGACGCGGGCAACATGTGGGTGGGTGTGCTGCTCACCTCGGTGCTCGCCGGGCCGGCCGACGCCGGCGTGTTCGGCGCGGTCGGCCGGTACGTCCTTGCCGGCCAGTTGGCCATGCAGGGGCTGCGGGTGGCGGTGTCTCCCCAGTTGTCCCGGCTGCTCGGGCGGGGTGAGCGGGCCGCGGCGGCGGCCGTGCACCGGCAGTTGACCACCTGGGGCCTGGTGCTGTCCTGGCCGGTGTACCTGCTGCTGGCGGTCTTCGCGTTGGCCTTCCTGCAACTGTTCGGGCCGGAGTTCACCGCCGGTGTGCCGGCGATGACGGTGCTCGCGTTGGCGATGCTCGTCAACACCGGGGTGGGCAACGTGCAGAGTCTGCTGCTGATGGGCGGGCGCAGCGGGCTGCACCTGGTCGCCACCGTGGCCGGGCTGACGGTGACCGTCGCGCTGGGTCTCCTGCTGATCCCCCGCCACGGCGCGACGGGGGCGGCGGTGGCCTGGGCGGCGGGCATCGCCACCGAGAACCTCACCGCCGCCGGGTTCGCCCGGTCGGTGGTACGGGAGCCGCTGTTCGACGCGGGGATGGTTCGTGCCGCGGCGGCCACCGTCGTCGGCGTGGGCCTGGCCGCCGGTGCCGGCGTGCTGGTGGGCGGTCGTGGCCTGCCCGGCCTCGCGGTGGCGCTCGCGGTGCTGCTGGCCGGCTGCGTCGGCATGTTGACGTTGCCCCGGGTGCGCGCCGGCATCCGGGAGACCATGAGGCAGATCCGTGGAGGGGGCGACGCGGCCGCGGCCGGCGAGCCCACCCCGGCATCGACGAGAGGCAGGTGAGGTCCGTCGTGGTGTCCATCCGTGACCGGGTCAAGCAGTTGGTTCCGACCCAGGTGACCACCCGGGTGAAGGAGTCGCTTGTCGACTACGGCGTGCGCACCAGCGATCGCCGGCCACTGCCGGACTTTCTGATCATCGGGACCAAACGGGGTGGCACCACGTCCCTGTGGAACTACCTCATCCAGCACCCGCTGGTGCCCCGGCTCTTCCCCGCCTGGAACACCAAGTCGGCGCACTACTTCGAGGAGCACTGGGGGCGCGGCGAGTCCTGGTACCGCTCGCACTTCCCGACCGAACGGCAGCGCGAGGCCCTGGCCAAGCGGCACGGCGGGCCGGTCCGGGTGGGCGAGGCGGCCCCGCTGTACATGTTCCACCCGCTCGCCGCGCAGCGGGTTTCCGCGCTGATGCCGACGGTGAAGCTGATCGTGCTGCTGCGCGACCCGGTGGAGCGGGCGTACTCGCACTGGAAGGAACGCCGCACCCACGGCATCGAGCCACTGGACTTCGCCGCCGCCCTCGCCGCCGAGCCGGAGCGCACGGCGGGGGAGCGGGAACGGTTGATCGCCGAACCGGAGTCGTTCAGTGAGCCGTACGACTGGTACACGTACCGGGCCCGGGGGCGCTACCTGGAGCACCTGGAGCCGTGGCTGGAGCGCTTCGACTCCGAGCAGATCCTCTTCCTGCCCAGCGAGGACCTGTACCGCGACTCGCGTGCGACCTACCGGCGCACCCTGGACTTCCTCGGTCTGCCGGCGTACGAGCTGCCCAACTTCAAGGTCTACAACGATCGGCGCTCGGCACCGCTGGAGCCGACCGTGCGCGCCGAACTGACCGACTACTACCGGCCGTACAACGACGCGTTGCGGCAGCGGCTCGGGCTGGACCTCGACTGGGCGGACCGGTCGGCGTGACGACGCGGGAGGGCCCGGCCACCGACCCCCGCTCCCGGGAGGACGGACTGGGCTGGGTGAGCCGTGCCGTCTTCCCGGACGACCGGGTCGGCCTGACCGTGGCTGGCGCACCGCCGGCCGGTCACCGGACGGTGGCCCGGTACGCGGTGGTGCCGTCGATCGCCCGGGCCCGGTTCCTGGTGCCGCTTGGCGCACCCCGGGCCGGGGCGGCGTCCCTGCTGGCGTACAACGCGCTGCGGCCACCGAAGGTGCGCGCGCTGCGGGCGGTGCTCGGCGGGCTGGCCCGGTTCGGTCGGATGGGGCTCGCGCCCTTTCCGACGTTGACCGTCTCGGTGCCGGCCGGGGTGCCGGCTGCGGAGCTGCTGCTCAGCGAGCGGCTCACCAGCGAGCTGGGTGACACGTCGCTGCTGGCCGCGTTCGGGGTCCGCCCACCCGACCCGAACGGCAAGCCCACCCTGCAACTCTTCAGCGCCGACGGGCGTCCGCGGGGCTACGCGAAGATCGGCTGGAACGACGCGACCCGCGCGCTGGTCAGCGCGGAGGCGGCGGCGCTGCGGGCGTTGCGCGCGGTGGTCGGTGTCGCCGACCACCCGACCCCGCCGAGGCTGCTCACCGAGACATCGTGGGCGGGCCAGGTGGTGGCGGTGATCGAGCCGTTGCCACCGGCGGTACGCGGTGTGCCGGTGGACGACCCGCCACGGATCGCCGCGCTGCTCGCGGTAGCCCGCCGGGGCGGCCCGGCGGGCACACCTCGACCACTTGGCGACTCGAGCTTCCTGCGCCGGCTGGCTGATCTGGCCGGCCAGGCCGCCGCGACCGAGCCGGCCGGCGCGCGGGCGGTCGCCGCGGTCTCCGCGCTGGCCCGCCGGCATGGCGACACCAGTGTCGAGTTCGGTCACTGGCATGGTGACTGGGTGCCGTGGAACCTGGGCTGGCACGCCGGCCGGTTGGTCGCCTGGGACTGGGAGCACAGCGGGCCGGACGTGCCGGTCGGCTTCGACCTGGCGCACGACGCGTTCCAGCGGGCGCTCGTGCTGCGGGGGGAGCCGGCCGACGTCGCCGCGTCGGCCGTCGACGGGTACCTGGGCCGGCACGGCGAGCGGCTCGGCCTCGACGCGGCGCAGCGCCGGCTCGTCGCCGACGCGTACCTGGTGGAGATGTGGTTGCGGGCCTGGCGGCTCGCGAACGCCGGCGCGGGCTGGAACGGCGCACTGCATCCCGCGCTCTTGGACGTCATCGAGAAAAGACATAGCGGCTGATCTGGAGGAATCGCGGCCGTGGCGGCACGCCGCAGAGTGACGACAAAATCGCAGGTGGTGATGGCGATCGATGGAGTCTCGGCCGTTCGGTGCGCTGGACCGCCCGCTGCGGAGATCGTCGTCTCGGCCGGTCGCGCTATTCAACGACCGGGAATCGTGTGATCTGCTTCTGCGTGGCGTGAACTGAAATTCCAAGCGAACTTGTGGGGAGTCGCGTGGACACCAACAATGACGACAACGGTGCGCCGGTGCTGCTGCTGGTTGGCTCCAGCGGCGGCCATCTGGCCCAACTACTGGCCCTGCGGCCCTGGTACGAACAGTGGCGGCGCTGCTGGGTCACCTTCGACACTCCGGAGGCGGTCTCGCTGCTGACCGGCGAGGACCTGGTGCCGGCACACCACCCGACCACCCGCAACGTACCGAACCTGCTGCGCAACGCGCTGCTGGCCTGGCGGGTGCTGCGGGCGCGGCGGGTGGCCGCCGTGGTCACCACCGGCGCCGGGGTGGCGGTGCCGTTCGTGGTGCTGGCCCGGCTGCGGCGCATCCCGACCGTCTACATCGAGGTGTACGACCGGATCGACACCCCGACGTTGACCGCTCGGCTCTGCCGACCGTTCCTGTCCGCGATGCTCGTGCAGTGGGACGAGCAACGCCGCCAGTACCCCGAGGCGACAGTCGTCGGGACGCTGCTGTGACCGGGGAAGCGGGCACCGCCCGGCGTCCACAACCCCGACCCGGCACCGAGGCGGCCCGCCTGCCACGCCAGCGCGACAGCTCGGCGGTCGCCCAGCTCCACCTGCTGGTCGCGGTGGGGACCGACAAGCACCCCTTCGACCGGTTGGTGGACTGGTTGGCGCAGTGGCACGCGCAGACCGCCGGCCCGATCGGGCTGACCGTGCAGCACGGCCACACCACAGCGCCTCAACTGCCCGGCGCGGTGCCGTTCCTCGGCCACGACGCGTTGCAACAGGCGATGGCCGACGCGGACCTGGTGGTCTGCCACGGTGGTCCGGCGACCATCCTGGAGGCCCGCCGGCACGGCCACCTGCCCATCGTGGTGCCCCGCGACCCGGCTCGCGGCGAGCACGTCGACAACCACCAGATGCTCTTCGCCCGCCGGCTCGGCGCCGCCGGGCTGGTGGCGCTCTGCGAGACCCGGGAGGCGTTGCACGAGGCGCTTGCCGCCGGGGTGGCCGACCCATTGCGGTACGCGGTGGCCGCCGATCCGGAGGCACACGAGGCACAACGGGCGGCGGTGGCCCGGGTCGGGCAGATCGTCGACGACCTGGTGGCCCGCTCGACCCCGCGCCCAACCCGGTGGCGGAACTGGTCCCGGCCACGCCCGGGTACGAAGGAGATCCGATGACCCAGCAGTCGAGCGTCAGCGTCGTGGTGCCCACCCGGGACCGCCCCGAACTGCTGCGGGCCGCGGTGCGCGCGATCCTGGCCCAGGACCACGCCGGCCCGATCGAGGTCGTGGTGGTGTTCGACCAGTCCACGCCGGACGAGTCGCTGGCCGAGCTGGGCAGCGGCCCGACCCGCACGGTTCGGGTGATCAGCAACTCCCGTACCCCCGGGTTGGCGGGTGCGCGCAACAGCGGCACCGTCGCGGCCGAGGGTGAGCTCGTCGCGTTCTGCGACGACGACGACGAGTGGCTGCCCGGCAAGCTGGCCGCCCAGGTCGACGCGCTGGCCGGCGACCCGGGCGCCGAATTCGTCTGCTGCGGCATCCGCGTCACCTACGACGGGCACACCGTCGACCGGGTTCTCGACAAGGACCGGATCACCCTGGACGACCTGCTGCGCGACCGGATGACGGAGCTGCACCCGTCGACCTTCCTGATCCGCGCGGCCGCGCTGCGCGACGGGTTCGGGCTCGTCGACGAGGAGATCCCGGGCAGCTACGCGGAGGACTACGAGTTCCTGCTCCGGGCCGCGCGCAGCGCGCCGCTGATCAACCTGCGGACGCCGTCGGTGCTGGTCCGCTGGCACAAGCGTTCATACTTCGCGCAGCGCTGGGACACCATCTCCGAGGCGTTGCAGTGGCTGCTGGAGCGTTATCCGGAGTTCGCAGGTCAACCGGCCGGCGAGGCCCGGGTGGCCGGGCAGATCGCGTTCGCCCAGGCCGCCTCCGGTGACCGCCGAGGCGCGCTGCGCTGGGCCCGGCGCACCCTGCGGAGCAACCCCCGCGAGCCGCGCGCGTACCTGGCCCTCGCCGTCGCCGGTCGGGTGGTCCGCGCCGACGCGGTGCTGCGCACCCTGCACAAGCGCGGTCGGGGAATCTGAGCCCGCGCCCACCCGGCGCCGCGCGGTCGTCGCGCCGCCGGCGGGTGCGGGACGGTGTCGCCTCGGCGGGTGCAGAGCAAAGGTCGCGTCGGTGGGTGCGGGACGGTGTCGCCTCGGCGGGTGCAGAGCAAAGGTCGCGTCGGTGGGTGCGGAGCGGTGTCGCCTCGGCGGGTGCAGAGCAAAGGGAAACGACCGGGTGGGCCGGCGGTGGCGTCCGCAGGGCGGGACGCCGTGGGGAGCGTGCCGCGACGGTGGCGGGCCGTGACAGACTGACCGCTGTGTTGCGCTGGCTGACTGCAGGTGAATCGCACGGTCCCGCCCTCGTCGCCATGGTGGAGGGGGTGCCGGCCGGCATCGAGGTGACCACCACCGTGATCGCCGACGAGCTGGCCCGTCGGCGGCTGGGCTACGGCCGGGGCGCCCGGATGTCGTTCGAGCGCGACGAGGTCGAGGTGCTCGGCGGCCTGCGGCACGGGGTGACCCTGGGCAGCCCGGTGGCGATCCGGGTCGGCAACTCCGAGTGGCCGAAGTGGCAGACCGTGATGGCCGCCGACCCGGTCGACCCCGACGAGTTGGCCCGGCAGGCCCGCAACGCCCCGCTGACCCGCCCCCGGCCGGGCCACGCCGACCTGGCCGGCATGCAGAAGTACGGCCACACCGACGCCCGGCCGATCCTGGAGCGCGCCAGCGCACGGGAGACCGCCGCCCGGGTGGCCGTCGGCACCGTCGCCAAGGCGCTCATCCGGCAGGCGCTCGGCATCGAGATCGTCTCGCACGTCGTCGAGCTGGGCCCGGTGGCCGCGAAGCCCGGGCTGCGGCCCACCCCGTCCGACGCCGCGCGGATCGACGCCGACCCGCTGCGCTGCCTCGACCCGGAGGCCAGCGCCCTGATGGTCGCCGAGGTCGATGCCGCGAAGAAGGCCGCCGACACCCTCGGCGGCGTGGTCGAGGTGCTGGCGTACGGGGTGCCGCCGGGCCTGGGCAGCCACGTGCAGTGGGACCGCAAGCTCGACGCCCGGCTGGCCACCGCGCTGATGTCCATTCAGGCGATCAAGGGTGTGGAGATCGGCGACGGCTGGCAGCAGGCGCGCTCCCGTGGCTCGGAGGCGCACGACGAGATCATCCCGTCGGCCACCGGCGTCCGCCGCGTCACCGACCGGGCCGGTGGGCTGGAGGGTGGCATCACCACCGGTGAGCCGCTGCGGGTCCGCGCCGCGATGAAGCCGATCTCCTCGCTGAACCGGGCCCTGGCCACCGTGGACGTCACCACCGGCGAGCCGGCCACCGCGATCAACCAGCGCTCCGACGTCTGCGCGGTGCCGGCCGCGGCGGTCGTCGCCGAGGCGATGGTCGCGCTTGTGCTCGCCGAGGCGGCCACCGAGAAGTTCGGCGGAGACTCGGTCACCGAGATGCGCCGCAACCTGGCCGGCTACCTCGACGCGCTGGTCATCCGCTGATGGCACCTGTCGTCGTGCTCGTCGGCGCGCCCGGCTGCGGCAAGACCACCGTCGGGCGGGCCCTCGCCGGCGCCCTCGGCGTGGAGTTTCGCGACACCGACACCGACATCGAGCAGATGGCCGGCAAGCCCATCCCGGAGATCTTCATCGACGAGGGTGAGGCGCACTTCCGTACCCTGGAGCGGGCCGCCGTGGCCGCGGCGCTTGCCGGCGGCACGGGCGTGCTCGCCCTCGGCGGCGGCGCGGTGCTTGCCGAGGAGACCCGGGCGGCCCTGATCGGGCACCGGGTGGTGCACCTCTCGGTCGAGCTTCCCGACGCGGTCAAGCGGGTCGGGCTCGGCGCCGGCCGGCCGCTGCTCGCGCTCAACCCACGGGCCACCCTCAAGCACCTGCTCGACCAGCGCCGGCCGCTCTACGCCGAGGTGGCCACGGAAACGGTGGTCACCGACGGCCGCACCCCGGCCGAGGTCGTCGCCGACCTCGCCGCCCTGCTCCCGCGCTGACGCCCGCGCGGAGGGCGCCCCCGCCCCAACCCCGTCGATCATGGAGTTGTGGTGGGGGACGAAATGCCCGTGGACCCGCAAACCTGGCACCACAAGTCCATGATCGACGGGGGGCAGGCTCGGCAGCCGGACCCGCAGGGGCGGGGCGGGGGTGCTCAGGTGCGGGTGATCAGGTCCAGGACGTCGGCTAGGGCCTTTGGCTCGCTGAGCATCGGCCAGTGTCCGGTGGGCAGCTCATGGAGTTGGCCGTCGGCCAGACCGGTGAAGAACGGGTGCTCCTCCCTGATCATCTGCCGCACCAGGGTGAGCGGGAAGGTGCTGGCGACAAGCGCGGTCGGCACCGGGCGCCCACCGGTACGGCGGACCGGGTCGGTGGCGGCCCTCAGCGGCTGCGGGGTGGCCCGGGCCCGCAGCAACGCGAGCGTCGGCTCGTCCAGGCCGGCCAGGTTCGTCGGGTCGGCGGCCGGGTCCCAGGCCGGCGGCGGCAGCAGGTGCCCGGTGCCGATCGCGGCGCGCAACCGCTGCTGCTCCTCCGGCGGCACCGTGTCGAACTGCGCCGTGCCGTCCGGCAACGGCCCACTCTCCACGTAGACGACCCGGGCGATCCGGTCCGGGATCCGGTCCGCAGCCTGAGCGACAGGCATGCCGCCGCCGGAGTGCCCGACCAGCAGCACGTCGCGTAGGTCCTCGACCTCGAGCAGTCGGACGATGTCGGTGGTGTGCGTGTCCAGGCCGATCTCCGGGCCGGCGAGGTGGTCCCGCTCGGCCAACCCGGTCAGCGTCATCGGGTACACCTCGTGGCCCTGCGCGCGCAGGGTGGCGGTCACGTCCCGCCACGCCCAGGCGCCCAACCAGAACCCCGGCACCAGCACGAATGTCGCCATCTGTCGCTCCTTCTCTCGGGTACCGACAGACCGTACGATCGAAACCGGACAGAATCCGCCCGGTTTGAAGGAGTGGCCGGTGTCACATCCCGCGGGTCGGGTGCTGGCCCTTCTCGAACTGCTGCAGACCCGGCACCTGTCGACGGCCGCCGAGCTGGCCGGCCAGCTCGGGGTGGACGAGCGGACCGTGCGCCGGTATGCGAGCACGCTTGTCGAGCTGGGCATCCCGGTGACCGCCGACCGGGGCCGCCACGGCGGCTACCGGCTGCACTCCGGATACAAGCTGCCACCGCTGATGCTCACCGACGACGAGGCGGTGGCCGTGCTGCTCGGTCTCGTCGTCGCCGAACGGGTCGGGCTCGCCACCGAGCAGCCCGCCACCGCCACCGCGCTGGCGAAGATCCGCCGGGTGCTGCCGGCGGCGCTCGCCGACCGGCTCGCCGCCGTCCAGGAGCACCTCGGCTTCACCCTGCGTCGCCCGGAGCAGGAGCGCGGCCCGGCGTCGGCGACCCTGCTCGCGTTGGCCTCGGCCGCCCGGCACCGGCAGCGGGTGGCACTGGACTACCGCTCCTGGCGGGGCGAACAGTCGCACCGCGAGCTGGACCCGTACGGGCTGGTCTTCCACGCCGGCCGTTGGTACGTCACCGGCCACGACCACCGGCGCGGGGAGATCCGCACCTTCCGGCTGGACCGGATCGGCGCGGTGACGCCCGGCCGGGGGACGTTCACGGTGCCGGACGGCTTCGAGGCGGTGGCCTGGGTGACCCGGTCGCTGGCCGGGGTGCCGTACGCACACGAGGTGGAGGTCGTGCTGGAGACCGATCTGGTCGCCGCCCGCCGCCGCATTCCGCCGAGCGTGGCCGAGTTGAGCGCCACCACCGACGGGGTGCTGCTGCGGGCCCGAGCGGAGAGCCTGCCCGGGATGGCGGCGCTGCTCGCCGGGCTGGGCTGCCCCTTCACCGTGCGGCACCCGGACGCGCTGCGCGCCGAGGTGGCCGCGCACACCCGCCGGTTGGCGGACTGGGCCACCCGGCCAGCAGGTGGACAGCTGCCGTCGCCGCGCCGCCCGCTGGACTAGGCTGCCGGCGATGGACGAGGTGACCCGGATTCCGGTCGGCGGCGAGCGGCCGTACGACGTCTTGGTGGGACGTGATCTGCTGGGTGCGCTGCCTGGCCTGCTGCCCGGCGCGACGCGGGCGGCGGTGCTGCACGCGCCTCCGCTCAAGGCCCTCGCGGACGCGCTCGGCGAGCGGCTGCGCGCCGCCGGCGTCGAGCCACTGCCGATCGAGGTGCCCGACGCCGAGTCGGGCAAGCACATCGATGTCGCCTCCGCCTGCTGGGACCGGCTCGGCGCGGCGGGCTTCACCCGTACCGACGCGGTGGTCGGGGTGGGCGGCGGCGCGGTGACCGACCTGGCCGGCTTCGTCGCGGCCTGCTGGTTGCGGGGTGTGCGCTGGGTGCCGGTGGCGACCTCGCTGTTGGGCATGGTCGACGCCGCGGTGGGCGGCAAGACCGGTATCAACACGGCCGCCGGCAAGAACCTGGTCGGCGCGTTCCACCCACCGGTCGGGGTGTTGGCCGACCTGGCGACGCTCGACAGCCTCCCCGCGGTCGACCTGGCTGCCGGGTTGGCCGAGGTCGTCAAGTGCGGTTTCATCGCCGACCCGACGATCCTGGATCTGGTCGAGAACGACCCGGTGGCCGCCACCGATCCCGGTGGGCCGGTGAGCCGGGAGCTGATCGAGCGGGCGATCCGGGTCAAGGCCGACGTGGTCTCCGGCGACCTGCGCGAGTCGGGCCTGCGGGAGGTGCTCAACTACGGCCACACCCTGGCGCACGCCATCGAGCAGAACGAGGGCTACCGCTGGCGGCACGGCCACGCCGTTTCCGTCGGTCTGGTGTACGCGGCCACGCTGGCCCGCCTCGCCGGGCGGCTGGACGCGCCGACCGCCGACCGGCACCGGGTCACGTTGGGCGCGCTGGGCCTGCCGGTGAGCTACCCGGCCGACGCCTGGCCGCAGTTGCTGGCCGCGATGCGGGTGGACAAGAAGGCCCGGGGCGCTCGGCTGCGCTTCGTGGTGCTGGACGGGCTGGCCCGCCCGGCGATGCTCGAGGGTCCGGACGACGCGTTGCTGGAGGCCGCCTACCGCGAGGTGGCAACCTCGTGAGCGCGAGGAGTGAGCAGGGTTTGCGAGCCCCGCAGTCGCGAACGGAAGAGAGCGCCGTGAAGGTCTACGTCCTGAACGGGCCGAACCTCAGTCGGTTGGGCACCCGCGAGCCCGACGTGTACGGCGCGAGCACCTACCGGGACCTGGTGGCGCTCTGCGAGGCCACCGGCCGGGAGTTGGGGCTGGAGGTGACGGTCCGGCAGACCGACGCCGAGCACGAGCTGCTCGGCTGGCTGCACACGGCGGCCGACGAGGGCGCCGCCGTGGTGCTCAACCCGGCTGCCTGGTCGCACTATTCGATCGCGGTACGGGACGCGTGCGCCATGTTGCGGGGGCCGCTGGTGGAGGTGCACATCTCCAACATCCACACCCGTGAGGAGTTCCGGCACCATTCGGTGGTGTCGGCGGTGGCGACCGGAGTGATCTGCGGTCTGGGCATTGACGGCTATCGTCTCGCCCTGCACCATCTGGCCACCCGCTGAGGGCCCGCCCCGAGCGGGGGGCCGGGCGATTCGACGCAGCTAGTAGACTCTCAGGGTCTGTCCGCCAATTGATGATCAAGGCAGGAAATGGCCTCCACCAACGACCTCAAAAACGGCCTGGTACTCAACCTGGATGGCGAGCTCTGGGCCGTCGTCGAGTTCCAGCACGTCAAGCCCGGTAAGGGTGGTGCATTCGTGCGCACCACGCTGAAGAACGTGCTGTCCGGGAAGGTGGTCGACAAGACCTTCAACGCGGGCACCAAGGTCGAGACCGCGACCGTTGACAAGCGCACGATGCAGTACCTGTACGCCGACGGTGAGGACTTCGTCTTCATGGATCTGGAGACCTTCGACCAGATCACCGTGCCCGGCGGCACCGTCGGTGAGGCAGCCAACTACCTGCTGCCCGAGGCGGAGGCGACCGTCGCCCAGCACGAGGGTGTGCCGCTCTACATCGAGCTGCCCACGAGCGTCGTGCTGGAGGTCACCTACACCGAGCCGGGCCTGCAGGGCGACCGTTCGACCGGCGGCACCAAGCCGGCGACGGTGGAGACCGGGGCGACCGTTCCGGTCCCGCTGTTCATCACCACCGGCGAGAAGATCAAGGTCGACACCCGCGACGGCCGTTACCTCGGCCGCGCCTGATGGCTGAGGGTTCCAAGCAGCAGATGCCGGCGCGCCGCAAGGCGCGCAAGCGGGCGCTGGATGTCCTCTACGAGGCCGACCTGCGAGACAGGCCCCCGGTGGAGGTGCTCGCCGGCTACGTGCAGCGGATCGAGCAGCCCCGACCAGAGCACCTGGGCTACGCGGTGGGCCTGGTCGAGGGTGTTGCCGAGCACCTCAACCGGATCGACGAGCTGATCGCCAGCTACGCCGAGGGGTGGACGCTGGAGCGGATGCCGGTCGTCGACCGTAATCTGGCCCGGATCGCCGTCTACGAGTTGCTCTACGTCGACGAGATCGACGACGCGGTGGCGATCAGCGAGGCGGTGGAGTTGGCCCGGCAGATGTCGACCGACGACTCGCCGCGCTTCCTCAACGGGGTGCTCGGCCGGATCGCCGAATACACCACCCGCTGAGCGTCCGCGATCGACCCGCACAGCGCGAAGGGCCCGTGCCGAATGGCACGGGCCCTTCGCGTGCTGCGACTGCTCAGGAGGCGAAGAACGCCCGGGGGTCGGCCACCAGCACACCGTGCTCGGTGAGCCGCTCGATCAGACCCGACGGTGAGGCGTCGTAGACGATCGCGAGCGCCCGCAGGTCGTCGGCGCGGATGGAGAGAACCCGGCCGTTGTAGTCGCCGCGCTGCTGCTGGATGGCGCGGGCGTAGCGGGCGACGTAGGCCAGGTCCTCGGAGGCCTCGTCGTAGAGCCGCTCCAGGTCCAGAACAATCTTGCTGGTGGGTTCGTGCCGGACGCCACTGCCGTCAGGCAGCAGCTCCGAGACGGGTACGCGGTAGAACTCGGCCAACTCGGCCAGCCGGGACACCGTCACGGCCCGGTCGCCACGCTCGTACGAGCCGACCACCACGGCCTTCCACCGCCCGTTCGACTTCTCCTCCACCCCCTGCAGGGAGAGACCCTGCTGTTGGCGGATGGAGCGCAGGCGGGCGCCCAGAGACTTGGCGTATTCAGAGGGCATTCGGACACTCCCAGTGCTGCTCGGGGTTCTCCCGTCGATCGCTACGGAGCGTGACGGTACGGGGAATGCGACACGTGGTCAAGTGGTCGTGACCCTACCGTTGAGGAGCGTCCGCGAAGTTATCCCCTATTCGGGTGCCTGACCCGGTGGTCAGCGGCCGCCGTCCCGCACGCCGGTGACCACTGGTAACGTGGCGGAAGCCCCGGCCCAGGTCTGCTGAGCGGTCCGGCCGGAGGTGCCCGACATCCTTTAACGACCCGTCCCGTGAGGCGGGGAAGGAGGTCTGCCGTGGCGTACCCACCGGCTGCCCGCTCGTCACCACCGCGACAACCCTCGGTGAAGGTGATCCTCGACAGCGCCGACGTGCAGCGCGTGGTCGACCGCATCGCCCACCAGATCCTGGAGAAGACCCAGGGTGCCGCCAACACGGTTTTTCTTGGGATTCCCACTCGGGGGACCCCGCTCGCCCGGCGGCTCGCCGACCGGATCAGCGCCTTCGAGGACGTCGCCGTTCCGGTCGGTGTGCTCGACATCACGCTCTACCGTGACGACCTCCGTCGGCACGCCACCCGCGCGGTCGGCCCGACCGAGCTGCCCCCGGGTGGCATCGACGGCAAGCGGGTCATCCTCGTCGACGACGTGCTCTTCTCCGGCCGCACCGTCCGGGCCGCGCTCGACGCGCTCAACGACGTGGGCCGCCCGGCCTCGGTGCAGCTCGCCGTCCTGGTCGACCGGGGCCACCGGGAGCTGCCGATCCGCGCCGACTACGTCGGCAAGAACATCCCGACCTCGCTGGCCGAGAGCGTGAAGGTGACGCTCGCCGAGATCGACGGGACGGACGAGGTCAAGCTCTACGGGGGAGCCAGCTCATGATCAAACATCTGCTCTCCGGTGGCGACCTCGACGCCGACACCGCCACCGAGATCCTGGACACCGCCGCCGAGATGGCCACCGTCGCCGGCCGGGAGATCAAGAAGCTTCCCGCGCTGCGCGGCCGGACCGTGGTGAACCTCTTCTACGAGGACTCCACGCGTACCCGGATCTCCTTCGAGGCGGCGGCGAAACGGCTCAGCGCCGACGTGATCAACTTTTCCGCGAAGGGGTCGAGCGTCACCAAGGGCGAGAGCCTGAAGGACACCGCGTTGACCCTGCAGGCCATGGGCGCGGACGCCGTGGTCGTCCGCCACCCCGCCTCGGGCGCGCCGCACCGCCTGGCCAACTGGGTGGACGGGTCGGTGGTGAACGCCGGCGACGGCACCCACGAGCACCCCACCCAGGCGCTGCTCGACGCGTACACCATGCGTTCCCGGCTGGGTCGGCTCGCCGGCCTGTCGGTCGCGGTGGTCGGGGACGTGCTGCACTCCCGGGTCGCCCGCTCCAACGTGCTGCTGCTCTCCACCCTCGGCGCCAAGGTCACCCTGGTCGGCCCGCCGACCCTGATCCCGGTCGACATCGCGGGCGCCCTCGCCCCGGGCACCGACGTCTCCTACGACCTCGACTGCGTCCTGCCCAACGTGGACGTGGTGATGATGCTGCGGGTGCAGCGGGAACGGATGAACGACTCCTACTTCCCCTCCGCGCGCGAGTACGCCCGCCGCTACGGGCTGGACGGGCCCCGGATGCGCCGGCTGCCCGAGCACGCGATCGTCATGCACCCCGGCCCGATGAACCGGGGGATGGAGATCACCCCCGAGGTCGCCGACTCACCCCGCTCCACAATCGTCGAACAGGTCACCAACGGGGTCTCCGTGCGGATGGCTGTCCTGTACCTGCTGCTCGGAGGGAACAACCGGTGACCGCGTACCTGATCACCAGCGTGAGCGTCGTCGGCGCCGCGCCGACCGACCTGCTGATCCGCGACGGCGTGGTCGCCGAGGTCGGGCCCGGCCTGTCCGCGCCGGACGCCACGGTCGTCGACGGCACCGGCCTGGTCGCCCTGCCCGGCCTCGTCGACCTGCACACCCACCTGCGCGAGCCCGGCCGGGAGGACGCCGAGACCGTCGAGTCCGGCTCCCGCGCGGCGGCGTTGGGCGGTTACACGGCGGTCTGCGCGATGGCAAACACCTCACCGGTGGCGGACACCGCCGGGGTGGTCGAGCAGGTGTGGCGGCTCGGCCGGGAGGCCGGCCTGGTCGACGTGCAGCCGATCGGCGCGGTCACCGTCGGGCTGGCCGGCGAGCGGCTTGCCGAGCTGGGCGCGATGGCCGACTCGGCGGCCCGGGTGCGGATCTTCTCCGACGACGGGCACTGCGTCGCCGACCCGAAGCTGATGCGCCGGGCCCTGGAGTACGTCAAGGCGTTCGACGGGATCGTCGCCCAACACGCCGAGGAGCCCCGGCTCACCGAGGGCGCCCAGATGCACGAGGGCGAGGTCTCCACCCGGCTCGGCCTGATCGGTTGGCCGGCGGTCGCCGAGGAGGCGATCATCGCCCGGGACGTGCTGCTCGCCGAGCACGTCGGCAGCCGACTACACGTCTGCCACGTCTCCACCGCCGGCAGCGTCGAGGTGCTGCGCCAGGCAAAGGCCCGCGGGGTACGCGTCACCGCCGAGGTGACCCCGCACCACCTGCTGCTCACCGACGAGGTCGTGAGCGGGAGGAGTGAGCTTGCGAGCCCCGCACTCGCGAACAACTGGAGCCCAGCCGGAGCGTACGACCCGGTCTTCAAGGTGAACCCGCCGCTGCGTACCGCCGCGGACGTCACCGCGCTGCGCGCCGCCCTCACCGACGGGGTGATCGACGTGATCGCCACCGACCACGCCCCGCACGCCGTGGAGGACAAGGAGTGCGAGTGGGCGTACGCCCGGCCGGGGATGCTCGGCCTGGAGACGGCGCTCTCCATCGCGCTCGACGTGCTCGGCCCCCAGTGGGACCTGATCGCCGAGCGGATGTCCCGCACCCCGGCACGGGTCGCCGGCCTCACCGGGCACGGTGTCGACCCCGCGCCGGGTGTGCCGGCGAACCTCACCCTGATCGACCCGGCCGCCCGCCGCACCATCGAGCCGACGGAGCTGGCCAGTCGCAGTCGCAACACCCCGTACGCCCGCATGACGCTGCCAGGTCGCATCGTGGCGACCTTCCTGCGCGGCGAGCCGACGGTCCTGGACGGAAAGGCAGTCAAGTGACCCGTAGACGTTCCGCGATCCTCGTCCTCGAGGACGGACGCACGTTCCCCGGTGAGGCGTACGGCAGCGTCGGAGAGGCCTTCGGCGAGGCGGTCTTCAACACCGGCATGACCGGTTACCAGGAGACCCTGACCGACCCCTCCTACCACCGTCAGGTGGTGGTGCAGACCGCACCGCACATCGGCAACACCGGCGTCAACGGCGAGGACGACGAGTCCGGCCGGATCTGGGTGGCCGGCTACGTCGTGCGTGACCCGGCCCGGGTCGGCTCGAACTGGCGGGCCACCGGTGGTCTCGAGGACCGCCTCGCCACCGAGGGTGTGGTGGGCATCAGCGGGGTGGACACCCGGGCGCTGACCCGGCACCTGCGGGAGCGGGGCGCCATGCGCGTGGGCATCTCCAGCGTCGACAACGATCCGCAGAGCCTGCTGGCCCGGGTCCGCCAGGCGCCGCAGATGGTCGGCGCGGACCTGTCCGCCGAGGTGAGCACCGTCGAGCCGTACGTCGTCGAGGCCGTGGGGGAGCACCGGTTCACGGTGGCCGCCCTGGACCTGGGCATCAAGCGCAACGTGCCGCGCCGGCTGGCCACCCGCGGGGTGACCACCCACGTGCTGCCGGCGTCGTCGAGCATCGACCAGATGCTCGCCACCGGCGCCGACGCGATCTTCCTGTCGCCCGGTCCGGGCGACCCGGCCACCGCCGACGCCCCGGTGGCGCTGGCCCGGGAGGCGCTGCGCCGGGAGGTGCCGCTGTTCGGCATCTGCTTCGGCAGCCAGATTCTCGGTAGGGCGCTCGGCTTCGGCACCTACAAGCTGGGCTACGGCCACCGGGGGATCAACCAGCCGGTGCTCGACCGGGCCACCGGCAAGGTCGAGGTGACCAGCCACAACCACGGCTTCGCCGTCCAGGTGCCCGGCGCCGGCGTCGGCGCCGTCGTCCCCGACCAGGTGATCGACACCGACTTCGGCGGCGTTCAGGTGTCCCATGTCTGCCTCAATGACAACGTGGTCGAGGGGCTGCGGGCGATCGACGTGCCCGCGTTCACCGTCCAGTACCACCCGGAGGCGGCGGCAGGCCCGCACGACGCCGACTACCTCTTCGACCGTTTCGCCGAGCTGATCGGTAGCCGGACCCACAGCAAGGGGCGCAGCAATGCCTAAGCGGACCGATCTCAAGCACATCCTCGTGATCGGCTCCGGGCCGATCGTCATCGGTCAGGCCTGCGAGTTCGACTACTCCGGCACCCAGGCCTGCCGGGTGCTGCGCAGCGAGGGGATCCGGGTCAGCCTGGTCAACTCCAACCCGGCGACGATCATGACCGACCCGGAGTTCGCCGACGCGACCTACGTCGAGCCGATCACCCCGGAGTTCGTGGAGCTGGTCATCGCCAAGGAGCGCCCGGACGCGATCCTGGCGACCCTCGGTGGGCAGACCGCGTTGAACACTGCCGTCGCCCTGCACGAGGGCGGCGTCCTGGAGAAGTACGGCGTGGAGTTGATCGGCGCGAACATCGACGCCATCAACCGCGGCGAGGACCGGCAACTGTTCAAGGAGATCGTGGCGAAGGCCGGCGTACGCCTCGGCGTCGACGACCCGACCGGGCTGGTACCCCGCTCCCGGGTCTGCCACTCGATGGACGAGGTCGAGGCGACGGTCGCCGAGCTGGGCCTGCCGGTGGTGATCCGGCCGTCGTTCACCATGGGTGGCCTGGGCTCCGGCATGGCGCACACCCCGGAGGACCTGGCCCGCATCGCCGGTGACGGCCTGTCCGCCAGCCCGGTGCACGAGGTCCTCATCGAGGAGAGCGTGCTCGGCTGGAAGGAGTACGAGCTCGAGCTGATGCGCGACCGGCACGACAACGTCGTGGTGGTCTGCTCGATCGAGAACATCGACCCGATGGGTGTGCACACCGGTGACAGCGTCACCGTGGCCCCGGCCATGACGCTCACCGACCGGGAGTACCAGCGCCTGCGTGACCTGGGCATCGCCGTGCTGCGTGAGGTCGGGGTGGACACCGGCGGCTGCAACATCCAGTTCGCGGTCAACCCGGTCGACGGCCGGATCGTCGTGATCGAGATGAACCCCCGGGTGTCGCGGTCCTCGGCGCTGGCCTCCAAGGCGACCGGCTTCCCGATCGCGAAGATCGCCGCGAAGCTGGCCATCGGGTACACCCTCGACGAGATCCCCAACGACATCACCCTGAAGACGCCGGCGGCGTTCGAGCCGTCCCTCGACTACGTGGTGGTGAAGATCCCCCGGTTCGCGTTCGAGAAGTTCCCCGGCGCGGACCCGGAGCTGACCACCACGATGAAGTCGGTGGGCGAGGCGATGAGCCTCGGGCGCAACTTCACCGAGGCGCTGAACAAGGCGATGCGCTCGATGGAGACCCGATCATCTGGTTTCTGGACCACTCCAGATCCGCAGGGCGCCACCCGCTCGGACACCCTCGCCGCGTTGCGGATCCCGCACGACGGCCGGTTGTACACGGTGGAGCGGGCGCTGCGCCTCGGCGCGTCCATCGCCGAGGTCGCCGAGGCGTCCGGCGGGATCGACCCGTGGTTCCTGGACCAGATCGCCGGCCTGATCGAGCTGCGCGCGGAGATCGTGGACGCGCCGGTGCTCGACGCCGACCTGCTGCGCCGCGCCAAGCGGGCCGGTCTGTCCGACCGGCAACTCGCCGCGCTGCGCCCGGAGCTGGCCGCCGAGGACGGCGTCCGCACCCTGCGGCACCGTCTCGACGTGCGTCCGGTCTACAAGACCGTGGACACCTGCGCCGCCGAGTTCGAGGCGACCACGCCGTACCACTACTCGACGTACGACCTGGAGACCGAGGTCGTGCCGTCGGACCGGCCGAAGGTGCTGATCCTGGGCTCCGGCCCGAACCGGATCGGGCAGGGCATCGAGTTCGACTACTCGTGCGTGCACGCCGTTCAAGCGTTGCGGTCGACCGGTTACGAGACCGTGATGGTCAACTGCAACCCGGAGACGGTCTCCACCGACTACGACACCGCCGACCGGCTCTACTTCGAGCCGTTGACCTTCGAGGACGTCCTGGAGGTCTGGCACGCCGAGGACTCGTCCGGCCGGGCGGCCGGCGGGCCGGGCGTGGTCGGTGTGGTCGTGCAGCTCGGCGGGCAGACCCCGTTGGGGTTGGCGCAGCGGCTCAAGAACGCCGGTGTGCCGATCGTCGGCACCTCGCCGGAGTCGATCCACCTGGCCGAGGAGCGCGGCGCGTTCGGCGCGGTGCTGGCCCGCGCCGGCTTGCGCGCGCCGGCGCACGGTATGGCCACGTCGTACGACGAGGCCAAGACGATCGCCGACGAGATCGGCTACCCGGTGCTGGTCCGGCCGTCGTACGTGCTGGGCGGGCGGGGCATGGAGATCGTCTACGACGACCCGACGCTGCGCGACTACATCGGCCGGGCCACCGACATCTCCCCGGACCACCCGGTGCTGGTGGACCGGTTCCTCGACGACGCCATCGAGATCGACGTGGACGCGCTGTGCGACGCCGACGGTGAGGTCTACATCGGCGGTGTGATGGAGCACATCGAGGAGGCGGGCATCCACTCCGGCGACTCGTCCTGCGCGCTCCCGCCGATCACCCTCGCGGGCTCGCACCTGGCCGAGGTCCGCCGGTACACCGAGGCCATCGCCCGTGGCGTCGGCGTCCGTGGGCTGCTGAACGTGCAGTACGCCCTCAAGGACGACGTGCTCTACGTCCTGGAGGCCAACCCTCGGGCGTCGCGGACCGTGCCGTTCGTCTCCAAGGCCACGGCGGTGCCGCTGGCGAAGGCGGCGGCCCGGATCGCGCTCGGGGCGACCATCGCCGGGCTGCGTGCCGAGGGCCTGCTGCCGGCGACGGGGGACGGGGGCATGATGCCCGCCGACGCGCCGGTCGCGGTCAAGGAGGCGGTGCTGCCGTTCAAGCGCTTCCGGACGCGCGCGGGCAAGGGGATCGACTCCCTGCTCGGGCCGGAGATGAAGTCGACGGGCGAGGTGATGGGCATCGACACCAACTTCGGGCACGCCTTCGCGAAGAGCCAGTCGGCCGCGTACGGATCGCTGCCGACCACCGGGAAGATCTTCGTCTCGGTCGCCAACCGGGACAAGCGCGGCATGATCTTCCCGATCAAGCGGCTGGCCGACCTGGGCTTCGAGATCGTCGCCACCGCCGGCACGGCCGAGGTGCTGCGTCGGCACGGCATCGCCTGCGAGCAGGTCCGCAAGCACTACCAGGCCGGTGCGGGCGACGACGCGGTGTCGCTGATCGGCGGCGGCCACGTGGCGCTGGTGATCAACACGCCGCAGGGTTCGGGGGCCAGCGCCCGCTCCGACGGGTACGAGATCCGCAGCGCGGCCGTCACGGCGGACATCCCCTGCATCACCACGGTTCCCGGCGCGGCGGCGGCGGTGATGGGCATCGAGGCGCGGATTCGCGGCGACATGCAGGTGCGCCCGCTGCAGGACCTGCACGCCATCCTGCGGGCGGCCCAGTGACGCTGTTCGAGCAGACGGTGCGGCCGTGGTTGTTCCGGCTCGGTGGCGGGGACGCCGAGGCGGCGCACGAGTGGACGCTGCGGCGGTTGGCTGCCGTGTCGCGGCGGCCGGCCGTGCTCGCCGCGCTGCGCGCCCGGTACGCGGCCGACGCGCCCCGCACGGTGTTCGGGGTGCGGTTCCCCAACCCGGTCGGGTTGGCTGCCGGCATGGACAAGGACGGCGCGGCGTTGCCGGCCTGGCCGGCGCTCGGCTTCGGCTTCGTGGAGGTCGGCACGGTCACCGCGCACGCCCAGCCCGGCAACCCCCGGCCACGGCTGTTCCGGCTGCCGGCCAGCGAGGCGGTGGTCAACCGGATGGGCTTCAACAACGCCGGGGCCGCCGCGCTGGCCGCCCGGTTGGCGGCGCTGCCGCGCCCGCTCGGGGTGCCGTTGGGTATCTCGCTGGGCAAGTCCAAGGTGACCCCGTTGGACGAGGCGGTCGAGGACTACCGCGCCTCGTACCGGGCGTTGCGCGGGCACGGCGACTACTTCGCGGTGAACGTGTCCTCGCCGAACACCCCGGGTCTGCGGTCCTTGCAGGACCGCGCCCACCTGGACGCGCTGCTCGGCGCACTGGTGGGGGAGAAACCGGTACTGGTCAAGATCGCACCAGACCTGACCGAGGCGGCGATAGCCGAGCTGCTGGAGGTCTGCCTGGCCCGGGGCGCCGCCGGGGTGATCGCCACCAACACCACCCTGTCGCGGGAAGGGCTCGCCGGCGTCGACGTCGAGCGGGGCGCGCAGGCCGGTGGCCTCTCCGGTCGGCCGCTCACCGGGCGCGCCCGGGACGTGGTCGCGTTCGTGCACCGGGAGACCGGCGGCCGGCTGCCCATCATCGGCGTGGGCGGGGTGCTGGAGCCGGACGACGCGGCACGGATGTTCGATGCCGGCGCCGCCCTGGTACAGCTCTACACCGGATTCATCTACCGGGGTCCGGCCCTGGTGCGGGCCGCCGTCCGCGCGACCGCCGGATCCGCGCCCCCGTCGGCGGCACCGGACCCTGTCGCAGGCCGGTGACCGTTGCCAGCCTGGTGCTGGCCCGGCGCAACCAGGTGCCGGGCCTGCTCGGCGCCAGGGGCTCTGCTCGGCGCTCCGCCGCAGGGGCCTGCTCCGGGCCGGGGGCCTGCTCCGGGCCAGGGGCCCCTCGCCCGTTGTTGTCCCTTTGCTCTGCACCCGTGGATGCACCACCGGGAGCGCGGCACCCCACCAGCGGGTGTCGCCTCCGCGGGTGCAGAGCAAAGGCAGGCTGCGTGCAAGTGCGGCGTACCGGACGACGCGGCGTACCGGACGACGCGGCGTACCGGACGACGCGGCGGGCCAGACAGCCGTGGCGGACCAGACGAAGGCGGTAGGCCAACGGACCGCAACAGGCCGGACCGCAACAGGCCGGACCGCAACAGGCCGGACCGCAACAGGCCGGACCGCGGGGGCCCGGACGGCGGCGGCGGGGTGGTTCGGACCGGCCGCAGGACGTCCGCCGTCCGGACCGTTCGAGGCACAGAGGAGTACGCGTGACACCTGAGGAGATCCTGGCCGCCGACCGGGCCCACGTCTGGCACCCGTATGCCGCGCTGCCGCCGGCGACCTCGCCGTACCTCGTGCGTAGCGCCGAGGGGGTACGGCTGACCCTGGCCGACGGCCGGGAGCTGGTGGACGGGATGTCGTCCTGGTGGGCGGCGATCCACGGGTACCGGCACCCGGTGCTGGACGCGGCGGTGACCGACCAGCTCGGCCGGATGAGCCACGTGATGTTCGGCGGGCTCACCCACGAGCCGGCCGTGCGGCTCGCCCGGACGCTGGTCGAGCTGACCCCGGACGGGCTGGAGCACGTGTTCCTGGCCGACTCCGGCTCGGTGAGCGTCGAGGTGGCGGTGAAGATGTGCCTGCAGTACCAGCGGGCCGTCGGACGCCCGCAGCGTCGGCGGTTGGCGACCTGGCGGGGTGGCTACCACGGGGACACGTTCCACCCGATGAGCGTCTGCGACCCGGAGGGCGGGATGCACCACCTGTGGGGCGACGTGCTGCCCCGGCAGGTGTTCGCCCCGGTGCCGCCGGGCGGCTTCACCGACCCGCCCGACGACGCGTACGTGGCGGCGCTCGTGGAGACGGTCGAACGGCACGCCGACGAGTTGGCCGCCGTGATCGTCGAGCCTGTCGTCCAGGGGGCCGGCGGGATGCGCTTCCACCACCCGGGCTACCTGCGGGTGCTGCGCGAGGTGACCCGTGCGCACGGGATCCTGCTGATCTTCGACGAGATCGCCACCGGGTTCGGCCGCACCGGCGAGATGTTCGCCGCCGAGCACGCCCAGGTGACGCCGGACGTGCTCTGCGTGGGCAAGGCGCTGACCGGTGGGTACCTGACGCTCGCGGCGACCCTGTGCACCGCGGAGGTCGCCCGGGGCATCTCGGCGACCGGCGTGTTGGCGCACGGGCCCACGTTCATGGGTAATCCCCTGGCCTGCGCGGTGGCGAACGCCTCCATCGGTCTGCTCCGGGCCGGTGACTGGGCCGCTCAGGTCGCCAGGGTCGGCGTCGGCCTGCGCGCCGGCCTCGAGCCCCTGCGTGGCACGCCCGGCGTGGCCGACGTCCGGGTGCTCGGCGCGATCGGAGTGGTCCAGCTCGACCACGAGGTCGACCTCGGCGCGGCGACCGCGGCCGCCGTCGACCAGGGGGTGTGGCTGCGCCCGTTCCGCGACCTGATCTACACGATGCCGCCGTACGTCACCGACGACGCCGACCTGGCCCGGATCGCGGCCGGGGTGGCGGCGGCGGTGGCGGCCGGCTGAGTCGGCCCGGTCACCGGGTCGACGGGTTACCGGGCGGGGCAGCCGCCCGGACGAGAAGAGGGGAACACTCCGATGGAGAGCTTCGGTACCCGGCTGCACCGGGCCATCACCGAACGGGGCCCGCTCTGTGTGGGCATCGACCCGCATCCCGGTCTGCTGGCCCAGTGGGGCCTCCCGGACGACGTTCAGGGGCTCGAGCGGTTCAGCCGAACCGTGGTGGAAGCCCTCGGTGACCGGGTTGCGGTAGTCAAGCCTCAGTCGGCCTTTTTCGAGCGTTTCGGATCCCGAGGCGTGGCGATTCTTGAGTCAACTATCCGACAGTTACGGGATGCTGGCTCGCTCGTTCTGCTCGACGTCAAGCGCGGCGACATCGGTTCGACGGTGAGCGCGTACGCCGCCGCGTACCTTGATCCATCCAGCCCCGTGTATGTCGACGCGATCACCGCGAGCCCCTACCTCGGGGTCGGTTCGCTGGCGCCGATGTTCGAGCTGGCCGCCGAGCACGGCGGCGGGGTTTTCGTGCTGGCCCTCACCTCCAACCCCGAGGGCGCAGCCGTGCAGCGGGCCGTCACGGCCGACGGCCGCACCGTGGCGCAGACCGTGATCGACGAGATTTCCCAGCTCAACAGGGGTGCGTCCCCACTCGGCAGTTTCGGTCTGGTGGTCGGCGCGACCATCGGTGACACCGGTCACGACCTCTCCGGTGTGGGTGGGGCGCTGCTCGCTCCGGGGCTCGGCGCGCAGGGTGCCGGGGCAGCCGATCTGCGGACGGTCTTCGGTTCGAGCCTCGCCTCGGTGCTCCCCTCGTACTCCCGGGAAGTGCTCTCGGCCGGCCCCGATGTGGCCGCGCTGCGGGCCGCCGCAGACCGCGTGCTCGTCGACTGCCGGGCCGTTCTGCCTGCCCGGTGACTGACTGACGGGTCGGTCACTCTACGGTGATCATGCGGCCCCCACGTTGCCGAAAGCTTCGTTGGCCGCTAGTTTTCCCCGCGCTGGGAACCATGGACACCTTGGTTCACAGCGACACCACGTTTCACAGATGCGGCGGTGCGCCCCGCCCGCCGCGATAGGGACCTGAGGAGAACTGGTGCCGCTCCCGTCACTGACCCCCGAACAACGCGCTGCCGCGCTCGAGAAGGCCGCGGAGATCCGCAAGGCCCGTGCTCAGCTGAAGGAGCAGCTCAAGCAGGGCAAGACCACCCTCGGTGCTGTCCTCGAGCGGGCCGAGAGCGACGATGTCGTCGGCAAGCTCAAGGTGTCGGCCGTCCTGCAGGCCATGCCGGGTATCGGCAAGATCCGGGCTACCCAGATCATGGAGAAGCTCAAGATCGCCGACAGCCGTCGCCTGCGTGGCCTCGGCGAGCAGCAGCGCAAGGCACTGCTTGGAGAGTTCGCCGCCAACTGAACCTGGCAGCGTGTAGAAACAAGCAGTGAGCACGGATGACGAGGCGCGCCCGGCGGCTCGGCTCACTGTCCTGGCTGGACCTTCGGGTTCCGGCAGGGAGAGTGTCGTCGAGCTTGTCCGGGCGCGTTCTCCGTCCGTGTGGGTCCCGGTCGCGGCAACCACCAGGCCGCGCCGGGAGTCGGAGATCGACGGGGTGGACCGCGTCTTCCTCGCCCCCGCCGAGTTCGATCGCCGGATCGTCGACGGCGAGCTGCTGGAGTGGTCCCGGATCGGTTCGCACCGCCGGGGCACCCCGTACCCGCCGCTGCGCGCCCGGCTCGACGCCGGGCAGCCGGTCCTGCTCCCGCTCGACCTGCGCGGCGCCGCACTGGTCCGGGTGCGCCGGCCCGATGTCCGGCTGGTGCTGCTGAGCCCACCCGGGTACGCGCCCGACGCCGCGGTGGCTGCCATCGCCGAACACGCGCTGACCCACGACCACACCGAACGGGTGGTCGACGAGCTGGTAGGCTTACTCGGTTCTTCTTATCCGGATCCGGCCTGGTCACGTGTGCGTGGCTGACGGTCGGGCACCGTTGAGACTCAGCACCGCGTTCGCGCGGCTCGAAAGACGCAGAGGTTAATTCGTGGGATCCATCGCCAACCCCGAAGGCATCACCAACCCGCCGATCGACGAGCTCCTCGAGAAGACGACGTCGAAGTACGCGCTTGTCATCTTCGCGGCCAAGCGCGCACGCCAGGTCAACGCCTACTACAGCCAGCTCGGTGAGGGCCTGCTGGAGTACGTCGGCCCGCTCGTCGAGACCACCCCGCAGGAGAAGCCCCTCTCGATCGCCATGCGCGAGATCAACTCGGGCCTGCTCACCGCCGAGCCGACCGACCAGCCGTAAGCCCCCGCTGGCCGATGTCCGCCTCGATCGTCCTCGGGGTCGGTGGCGGCATCGCCGCCTACAAGGCGTGCGAGCTGCTGCGACTCTTCACCGAATCGGGTCACCGGGTTCGGGTCGTGCCAACCGCGTCGGCGCTCCGCTTCGTTGGAGCGCCGACCTGGGCCGCGCTCTCCGGTCAACCCGTCGCCGACGACGTCTGGACCGACGTCCACGAGGTGCCGCACGTCCGGCTCGGTAAGCAGGCCGACCTCGTGGTGGTCGCACCGACCACCACCGACCTGCTGGCCAAGGCCGCGCACGGCCTCGCCGACGACCTGCTGACCAACACCCTGCTGACCGCCCGCTGCCCGGTCCTGCTGGCCCCGGCCATGCACACCGAGATGTGGGAGCACCCTGCCACCGTGGCGAACGTCGCCACGCTGCGCTCCCGCGGGGTGCGGGTCATCGAGCCCGCCGTCGGCCGGCTCACCGGCGCCGACACCGGCAAGGGGCGGCTGCCCGACCCGGCGGAGATCTTCGCCGTCGCCGCTCGGCTGCTGACCCGCGGCGCCGCCGCCCCCGCCGACCTGACCGGCCGCCGGGTGGTGGTCACCGCCGGTGGCACCCGCGAACCCCTCGACCCGGTCCGCTTCCTGGGCAACCGCTCGTCGGGCAAGCAGGGGTACGCGTTCGCCCGCGCGGCGGTCGCCCGCGGCGCCCGGGTCACCCTGATCGCGGCGAACGTCGGCCTCGCCGACCCGGCCGGCGTCGACCTCGTCCGGGTGGGCACCACCGCCGAGCTGCGGGAGGCGACAGTCAAGGCCGCCGTCGAGGCGGACGCGGTGGTGATGGCGGCGGCTCCGGCCGATTTCCGGCCCGCCACGTACGCGCCTGGCAAAATCAAGAAGTCGGACGACGGCGTCGCGCCCACCATCGAGCTCGTGACCAACCCGGACATCGCGGCGGAGCTCGGCCAGCGCAAACGACCAGATCAGGTGCTGGTGGTGTTCGCCGCCGAAACTGGCGATGCCGAGGCCAACGGCCGGGCGAAACTCGCCCGGAAGCGGGCCGACCTGATCGTGGTCAACGAAGTCGGTCCGGATCTGGTCTTCGGTGCCGACACCAACACGGTGACGGTGATCGGCGCGGACGGTTCGGTCAGCCGGCTGCCCGAGCAGGCGAAGGACGCGGTGGCCGACGCCGTCTGGGATCTCGTCGTGGCACGGCTGCCAGGTCACTCCTGACGGGTGGAACAGGGCGTGACCGATCCCGACACCGACCGCAGTGGTGATTAGACTGCCGCGGAACGACCTCACACGCTTAGGAGTGCCGTGACACGCCGTCTCTTCACGTCCGAATCGGTCACGGAAGGCCACCCGGACAAGATCGCTGACCAGATCAGCGATGGCATCCTCGACGCGCTGCTGACCGAGGACCCCCACAGCCGCGTGGCGGTGGAGACCATGATCACCACCGGTCAGGTGCACATCGCCGGTGAGGTGACCACCAAGGCGTACGCCGACATCCCGACGATCGTCCGCCGGACCATCCTCGACATCGGCTACGACTCGTCGAAGAAGGGCTTCGACGGCGCCTCCTGCGGGGTCAGCGTCTCCATCGGCGCCCAGTCCGAGGACATCGCGCAGGGTGTGGACAACGCCTTCGAGCTGCGGACCGGGGCGTCGGAGAGCGCGCTCGACGCGCAGGGCGCCGGCGACCAGGGCATGATGTTCGGCTTCGCCTGCTCGGAGACGCCCGAGCTGATGCCGCTGCCGATCGCGTTGGCGCACCGGTTGGCCCGCCGCCTCTCCGCGGTGCGTAAGGACGGCACTATCCCGTACCTGCGGCCGGATGGCAAGACCCAGGTCACCATCGAGTACGAGGGGTTGCGCCCGGTCCGGTTGAACACCGTGGTGGTGTCCAGCCAGCACGCCGCCGACATCTCACTGGATTCGCTGCTCACCCCGGACGTGCGCGACCACGTGATCGCCCCGGAGTTGGAGAGCCTCGGCCTGGACACCGACGGCTACCGGCTGCTGGTCAACCCGACCGGCCGGTTCGAGATCGGCGGCCCGATGGGTGACGCCGGGCTGACCGGCCGCAAGATCATCGTCGACACCTACGGTGGGTACGCCCGCCACGGTGGCGGCGCGTTCTCCGGCAAGGACCCGTCCAAGGTGGACCGCTCGGCCGCGTACGCCATGCGCTGGGTGGCCAAGAACGTGGTCGCCGCCGGCCTCGCCGAGCGGTGCGAGGCGCAGGTCGCCTACGCCATCGGCAAGGCCCACCCGGTGAGCCTGTTCATCGAGACGTTCGGCACCGAGACGGTGCCGGTCGCCTCGATCGAGAAGGCCGTCGCCGAGGTGTTCGACCTGCGCCCGGCCGCGATCATCCGGGACCTCAACCTGCTCCGCCCGATCTACCAGCAGACCGCCGCGTACGGCCACTTCGGCCGGGAGCTGCCGGACCTGACCTGGGAGAGCACCGACCGGGCCGCCGACCTCAAGTCGGCCGCGGGAGCCTGACCGCCACCAAGCGCAGCGACCGGCGACCCGCGGATGGGTCGCCGGTCGCACGCGTCTGCGTGGATGTTCCGCTGGCGCACCTGGACCGGCCGTTCGACTATCTGGTCCCGGCCGAACTGGACGAGGTGGCGGTGCCCGGCACCCGGGTGAAGGTGCGCTTCGCCGGGCAACTCGTGGACGGGTGGCTGCTCTCGCGCGCCGACGACTCCGGGCACACCGGCCGCCTCGCGTACCTGGAGAAGGTGGTGTCGCCGGAGCCGGTGCTGGCCCCCGAGGTCGCCCGGCTGGCCCGGGCTGTCGCCGACCGGTACGCGGGCAGCCTCGCCGACGTGCTCCGGCTCGCGGTGCCACCACGGCACGCGCGGGTGGAGAAGGAGCCCCACGACGACCAGCCCGTCCCGGCGGCCCCCACCGAGGCGGTCGACCCGCGCGGTTGGCGCGACTACCCGACCGGCCCGGCCCTGCTGCGGGCGCTCACCGACGGCCGGGCACCCCGTGCGGTCTGGTCGGCGCTGCCCGGTGAGGACTGGGCGGCCCGCTACGCCGACGCGGTGGCGGCCACCGTCGCCGGTGGGCGCGGCGCGGTGGTCGTGGTGCCCGACGCGCGTGACCTGGACCGCCTCGACGCCGCGCTCACCGTCGTGCTCGGCCCGGGGCGGCACGTCAGCCTCTCCGCGGCGCTCGGCCCGGCCCGGCGGTACCGGGCGTTCCTCGCCGCTCGCCGTGACCAGGTGCCGGTGGTGATCGGCACCCGGGCGGCGATGTTCGCCCCGGTGGCCCGGCTCGGCCTGGTCGCCATCTGGGACGACGGTGACGATCTGCACTCCGAGCCCCGGGCGCCGTACCCGCACGCCCGTGACGTGCTGCTCACCCGCGCCCACCTCGCCGAGGCCGGCGCGCTCGTCGGCGGGTATGCCCGTACGGCCGAGGCGCAACTGTTGGTGGAGACCGGCTGGGCTCCGGAGGTGGTCGCCGACCGGGCCACCGTGCGGGCCCGGATCCCGGCCATCGCGCCGACCGGAGACGACCCGCAGTTGGCCCGTGACCCCGGGGCCGCCACCGCCCGGCTGCCCAGCCTGGCCTGGACCGCCGCCCGGGACGCCATCCGCCAGGACCTGCCGGTGCTGGTGCAGGTGCCCCGACGCGGCTACCTGCCGTCGATCTCCTGCGCCGAGTGCCGCACCCCGGCCCGCTGCGCGCACTGCGCCGGCCCGCTCGCGCTGCCCTCGGCCGGCGGCACTCCGGCCTGCCGGTGGTGCGCCCGGGTGGCGGCCGCGTACGCCTGCCCGGAGTGCGGTGGGCGGCGGCTGCGGGCCGCGGTGACCGGCGCCCGGCGGACCGCCGAGGAGCTGGGCCGGGCGTTCCCCGGTGTCCCGGTGCGCACCTCGGGGCGCGAGGAGGTGCTGACCGACGTACCGGGCGGGGCTGCCCTGGTGGTGGCCACCCCGGGTGCCGAGCCGGTCGCCGAGGGCGGCTACGGCGCGGTGCTGCTGCTCGACTCGTGGGCCCTGCTGACCCGGGCCGACCTGCGCGCCGGTGAGGAGGCGCTGCGCCGCTGGCTGGCGGCGGCGGCCCTGGCCCGGCCGGCGCCGGCCGGTCGGGTGGTGGTGGTCGCCGACGGTGCGCTCGCCCCCGTGCAGGCGCTGCTGCGCTGGGACGCCGGCTGGTTCGCCGGCCGGGAGTTGGCCGAGCGCCGTGAGTTGGGCTTCCCGCCGGCCGTCCGGATGGCGAGCGTCACCGGCCCGGCGGAGGCCGTGGCGGACCTGCTGGCCGCGGCCCGGCTGCCGGCCGACGCCGAGGTGCTCGGGCCGGTGCCGGCCGACGAGGGGCGGGAGCGGATGTTGGTCCGGGTGCCGCGGGCGCGGGCCGCCGCGCTCGCCGAGGCGCTGCACTCGGCGGCGGGCGCCCGGGCGGCCCGTAAGGCCGCCGATCCGGTTCGTCTCCAGGTCGATCCGCTGAGCCTGTTCTGAGGAGTTTCGGCCGGTGCCGCCCCTGGCGGGCCTCGCCCGCCGTGGTGGTCCTCGCACACCGCGTCCGGCGAAGCGGTGGCGTCCGAGTGGTAGCATCGCCCGTCATGCTGAGGCGTACGAGGGGCTCCGGGTCGCGAGGGAGCGTCAGACGCGCCGAGCTGGAGCCGCCGTCTGCTGGCGTGGCGACGGCGGGAGCGCGTCGGTCGGGCGCGAGGTCGATGATGTCAATGAGCCGGTGATCAGGGGTGGACCAGTCGTGACCGTTGGACAATCGATCGTCTTCAACGGCGACCTCGGCAGCGGCAAGAGCACCGTGTCGGTCGAGATCGCCAAGCGGCTCGGCATGCGCCGGGTCAGCGTGGGGGACCTCTACCGGGAGATGGCGCAGCAGCGGCAGATGACCGCGTTGCAGCTCAACCTGCACGCCGAGCTCGACCAGGCGGTCGACGGCTACGTCGACCAGCTCCAGCGGGACATCGCCGCTTCCGGCGAGCGCCTCATCATGGACTCCCGGTTGGCGTGGCACTTCTTCACCGACGCGCTCAAGGTGCACATGATCACCGAGCCGGGTGAGGCGGCGCGCCGGGTGCTCGCCCGACCGTCCGGGCCGGCGGAGAGCTACGCCTCGCTCGACGAGGCCAAGGCCAAGCTCCGGGAGCGCAGCGCGAGCGAGCGCAGCCGGTTCATCATCCGGTACGGCGTGGACAAGGCCCGTCTGCGCAACTATGACCTGATCTGCGACACCACCCGGGCGTCCGCCGCCGAGGTGATCGAGCACATCGTGGCCGCGTACGAGGGCACGCTCGGCGCCGAGGTGCTGCGCGACGGGCCGCCGCTGCTGCTGCTGGACCCGGCCCGGGTCTACCCGACCGAGGACATCGCCACCCTGCGGGGTCTGTGGGACACCGACTTCGTCGGTGGGGTGGCCGAGGCCGGCGACGAGGCCCTCGAACCGCTGAAGATCGGGTTCACCGGCGAGTACTTCTTCGTCGTCGACGGCCACCGCCGCCTCAGCGCCGCCCTGCAGAACGGGTTCTCCCTGGTCCCCGCCCAACTGGTCGCCGAGGTCGACGAGCCGGTGGTGGGCGGGATGACCGCGATCGACTACTTCGCCGCCCAGGTGCGCCCCGGCCTGATCTACGACTGGGGGGCGGCTCACAAGATCCAACTGCCGTTGCCCGAGCCGGCGCTGCTCCGTGGCGACGCGGTGCTCGCGGGGGACCCGGGCGCCAGCGTCTGAACCGGCGTGTGACCGGACCGACGCGCGGGGTACGCGCGTCGGCCCGGCCACCGAGTCGTTCGGCGGTCGCCGAGACGGCTCAGCCGAGGACGACGCCCGTGGCGCCGACGCCGGCCATGCCGGAGAAGATGTCCTCGTAGTAGAACCGCCAGGCGCAGACCCGGCCGGTCTTCACGTAGCCGGTGCAGGCCGTCGACGTGTTGGTGTCGTCGATGGCGGTGTTGGTGCCGGTCGCCCAGACCTGGAGCGTGTTCGCCGCGTTCACGATCTCCACCGGGCCACCGCTGTCGCCCTGACCGACGGCGTTGCCGCCGGTGGTGTTCTCCGCCTGGACCTGGCCGCAGACCTGACCGAAGTCGCGCACGTTGATGCACAGGTTGCGGGCCTTCACCTGGATCGAGCAGCGGGTGCCGGAGTACGCGCCCGAGGTGCACACCCAGTTGCCGACCTGGCTGGCCGACGCGCCGATCACCTGGTTGTTGAACTCACTGACCACGTCGCCGTTCGCGGCGGTGCTGTTGTTGAAGACCCGGCCGCCGGCGCCGGCCGACAACAGCAGCGTGTCGGTGCCGGCGTTGCGGGTGCTGACGGTGCCCATCGACTGGCCGGTCGGGTCGGTCGCGACGTTGTTGAGGTTGCCGCAGTGCGCGGCGGAGAGGATCCGCGCGTTCCCGTTCTTGAAGACCCCGAAGCCGGTCGAGCAGCCACCGCCGGTGCTGGCGTTGCGCCAGGCGGCACCGCCCCACCACGGCGCGCTGTCGTCCCACCGGGTCGCCGGCGCGGCGGCGACCTTGGTCTGCACGGTCACCGGCACGCCGGCCATGGCCGTCGCGCCGAGCAGCCCGTCCTGCGTGCCGACGAGCAGGCCGGCACCGTCGGCGCGCGGTCCGACCGTGGTGATCTCGTTTCCGGCCCTGGCCCGCAGCCGATCGGCTGCGGCGAGCAGTTCCCGCTGCGAGTACGCGGCGGGGAGCACCTTTGTCGCGACGGTGGCCCGAGCGGTGGCCACCAGGCTCGCCGGCGGCTCACCCTTCCAGTAGACCTGGAGGTGGCGGTTGGTGGGGTCGGCGACGATGCCGGCGAAGCCGGAGTTCGGGCTGCGCTCGGCCACCTTCGTGATCCGCTCGGCGGCGTTGTTCATGCGCTGCTGCAGCCGGAGCAACTCCGACCAGGAGGCGAAGCCACCGGGCACCGGCGTGCTGTCGACGAAGGATCCGGTGGCGGCGGCCTTGCCGCCAGGTGCGGCGGCGGGTGCGGCCGCGGCGGGTGTGGCGGTCATGCCCGCGGCGAGCAGCGCGAGACTCACCGCGGTGACGGCGGCGCGACGCAGCATCGCCACGGGGCGCCGGGTGGTCGGGTGTGGACGGATCATCGGGTACCTCTTCCCCCAGGGATCGTGGAGCGGGCCGTGCCCGCACCAGGGACGGTGGCAGGGGCGTCGGCGCGGCGCGGCGGATCCTGGACGGGGCTGGACACGGTTGGACACCGTCGGACGGGGGAACGGTCCGCAGTGGAACTGTCATACATTGGCTGTTGTCTATCGAGCGGTGCGGGGGTGGAATTACCCTGCCCGTGCGCATCCGGGGGGCCGGATGACCGGGGGTGGGGGCCGCATGTCCGACCAGTGGGTACCTTCCGGTACTCGTCAGACGTCAGACGGGTCGTCCGGAACGTTCGAACTGGGCCGTGCCGGCGCGGAGGCGCAGACCCTGCCGGAGCTGGCCGGGTTGCTGCGCCAACTGCGCCGTCGGGAAGCCCGCCAGCAGGGCGAGACGCTGCTGACGTACCGGCAGTTGGCCGCGAAGACCGGCTGGTCGCGCGGGATCATCGGGGAGTACTTCTCCGGCAACGTCCTGCCGCCGCCGGAGCGCTTCGACGCCCTCATCCGACTGCTCGGGGCGACCCCGGCCGAGCAGGGGGTGCTGGCCACCGCGCGGGACCGGGTCGAGGAGCGGCGTCGACACCTCACCAGGGACCACCCCACCACCGGGCGGGTGGGCGTTCGGCCCAGGGCCGGTGGCCCGCGCACCGGCACCGCGTTCCCGCCGCTTCCGGTGCCCCGCCAACTGCCCCCGGCGCTGCCCGGGTTCGTCGGACGGGCAACCCACCTCGCGCGGCTCGACGCCGAGTGCGCGGTGTCCCCGGCGCCCGGGGACGACGAGGTGGCGTCGGTCACCGTCCTGACGGTGTCCGGTACGGCCGGGGTCGGCAAGACGACCCTCGCCGTCAACTGGGCGCACCGGGTCGCCGACCGATTCCCGGACGGCCAGCTCTACGTCGACCTGCGCGGGTTCGACTCCACCGGAACGGTGGTGTCGGCCGTCGAGGCGGTGCGGGGCTTCCTCGAGGCCCTGGAGGTGCCGCCCGAGCGGATCCCCACCCACCTGCCCGCGCAGGTGGGCCTCTACCGCAGCCTGCTCGCCGGCCGCCGGATGCTGGTGCTGCTGGACAATGCCCGTGACGCCGACCAGGTCCGGCCCCTGCTGGTCGGCAGTGCGAGCTGTCTGGTCCTGGTCACCAGTCGCAACCGGCTCGCCGGCCTGGTCGCCACCGAAGGTGCCCGGCCGGTCGGCGTCGACCTGCTCAGCACCGCGGAGTCCTGGCAGTTGTTGGCCCGGCGGCTCGGTGCGAACCGGCTGGCTGCCGAGCCGGAGGCGGTGGACGACATCATCGAGCGGTGCGCGCGGCTACCGCTGGCGCTTGCCGTCCTCGCCGCGAGAGCCGCGGCGAACCCGGCGTTCCCGCTGGCCACCCTCGCGGCCGAACTGAACGCGGCGCCGCGACCACTCGACTCGTTCGACGGAGGTGACACCAGCACCGACGTGCAGGCCGTCTTCTCCTGGTCGTACCGGGGCCTGACCCCACCGGCGGCACGCCTGTTCCGGCTCCTCGGCTGCCATCCCGGCCCGGACATCGGGGTCGCCGCCGCGGCCAGCCTGGCCGGGCTGCCCCGGGCCGAGGTGCCCCGGCTGCTGGCGGAGCTGGCCCACGCGCACCTCATCACCGAACACGCCCCCGGCCGGTACGGCGCGCACGACCTCCTCCGGGCGTACGCGGCCGAGCAGGTCGAACGGCTCGAACCGGCGTCGGCCCGGCGGGCCGCGATCCGGCGTGGGCTGGACCACTACCTGCACACCGCGCACGCGGCGGCGCTGCTGCTGCAACCCGGACGGGATCCGGTCACCCTCGCCGCCGCCGCGCCGGGTGTGCTGCCGGAGGAGATCACCGACCTCGGTCAGGCGCTCGCCTGGTTCGGCGTCGAGTATCCGGTGCTGCTGGCGGCGGTAGCCCACGCCACCCGGGCCGGGTTCGACGGCCACGCGTGGCAGCTCGCCTGGACACTCGTGGACTTCCTGCAACGCAGGGGGCGGTGGCCGGACCTGGCGGTGGCCCAGCGCAACGCCCTGGACGGGGCGCGGCGGGCCGGCGACCGACCCGGGCAGGCGAACGCCCACCGCGACCTCGCCCGGGTGCAGTACCGGCTGGGCCGGGTGGACGAGGCGGCGAGGAACTACCGCCAGGCCCTGGTGATCTTCGCCGAGCTGGGCGACCACACCGGGCAGGCGCGTACCCACCGGGCGTTCGGCGCGATGCTCGACGGGATCGGCCGGCACGCCGAGTCGCTGGAGCAGAGCGAGCGCGCCCTGGCGCTGTACCGGGCCGCCGGGCACGCGGCCGGGGAGGCCAGCGCCCGCAACGCGGTGGGCTGGGCGCACGCCCAACTCGGCCAGTACGAGCCGGCGCTCGGGCACTGCCGGGAGGCGTTGCGGCTGCTCCGGACGACCGGGGACCGGCACGGTGAGGCGAACACCTGGGACAGCCTCGGCTTCATCCATGCCCGGCTGGGCGAGCACCGTGCGGCGATCCGCTGCTTCCAGCGGGCGATCGGGCTGTATCGGCAGGTCAGTGACCGCTTCGACGAGGCGGACACGCTGTCCCGGCTCGGCGAGAGCCGGCAGGCGGTGGGGGACACGACCGGCGCCGCGCGGAGCTGGCGACGAGCCGTGGGCATCCTCGACGACCTCGGCCACCCGGCCGCCGAACGGGTGCGTGACCTGCTGGCCCGGGCCGCCCGCCGGTGACGCTCGGCACACCGGCGGCGGGTGATCGAGGTGCGCCGCCGGGCCGGTGGCCGGGCACTCCGTAGACTGGTACGGCACCGCCCGTCCACCCACCGAAGGAGCCGTCCCGCGTGACCGTCCAGCCCATCCGTCTGTTTGGGGATCCGGTGCTGCGCACGCCGGCCGATCCGGTCGTCGACTTCGACGCCGAGCTACGTCGGCTCGTCGCCGACCTCACCGACACTATGCGGGAGCAGAACGGCGCCGGCCTGGCCGCGCCGCAGCTCGGTGTGAGCCTGCGGGTGTTCACCTTCGACGTCGACGACGTCCTCGGGCACCTGATCAACCCGGTGCTGGAGTTCCCCGACGAGGAGGAGCAGGACGGCCCGGAGGGCTGCCTGTCGATCCCCGGGCTCTACTTCGACACCAAGCGTCGGCAGAACGTCGTCGCGAAGGGCTTCAGCTCGTTCGGCGATCCGATGCAGATCGTCGGCACCGGTCTGATGGCACGGTGTGTGCAGCACGAGACCGACCACCTCGACGGGGTGCTCTTCCTGGACCGACTCGACCAGGAGGGGCGCAAGGAGGCCATGAAGGCGATCCGCCAGGCCGAGTGGTATGACGCGGCGGCCCCGCCCACGGTCAAGCTCAGCCCGCACATCAGCGATCCGTTCGGTCTGGGGCGCTGACCCGGATGCGCGTGATCTTCGCCGGAACACCGGCCGTCGCCGTGCCCGCCCTGGCCGCCGTCGCGGCCTCCCGACACGAGCTGGTGGCCGTGGTCACCCGGCCCGACGCGCCCGCCGGGCGGGGGCGGGGTCTGTCCCGTTCCCCGGTCGGTGCGTGGGCCGACGAGCACGGCGTGGAGGTCCTCACGCCGGCCCGCCCGCGCGACCCGGAGTTCCTCGACCGGCTGCGCGAGCTGGAGCCGGCCTGCGTGCCGGTGGTCGCCTACGGCGCGCTGGTGCCGCCGGCGGCCCTGGAGATCCCCCGACACGGGTGGATCAACCTGCACTTCTCCCTGCTGCCCGCGTGGCGCGGCGCCGCGCCCGTGCAGCACGCCGTGCTGCACGGCGACGAGCTGACCGGGGCCAGCGTCTTCCAGCTGGAGGCGGGCCTGGACACCGGCCCGGTCTACGGCACCCTGACCGACGAGATCCGCGCCGCCGACACCTCTGGTGATCTGCTGGAGCGGCTCGCCGACTCCGGTGCCGGGCTGCTGGTGGCGGTGCTCGACGCGATCGCCGACGGTACCGCCCGCGCCGAGCCGCAGCCGGCCGACGGGGTGTCGTTGGCGCCGAAGTTGACAGTTGACGACGCACGGGTGCGCTGGAGCGACCCGGCCTTCGCGGTGGACCGGCGGATCCGGGCCTGCACGCCCGCGCCGGGTGGCTGGACCACGTTCCGGGACGAGCGGGTGAAGCTCGGCCCGGTCGTCCCGGCGCCCGACGGCCCCCCACTGAAGCCGGGGGAGTTGTCGGTGGAGAAGTCCCGGGTGCTTGTCGGCACGGCGACCGTGCCGGTGCGTCTCGGAGAGGTTCGCGCCGCGGGCAAGCGGGCCATGGGCGCGACCGACTGGGCGCGCGGCGTCCGGGTCGGCGCCGGAGAGGAATTCGCGTGACGGCACCGGAGGGAACCCGCCCGACGCGCTCCGGCTCGTGGGCCGATCGGGGCGGGGATCGCCGCCCGACCCGACCACCGATGGACCGGCCGCGCCGCGCCGCGTACGAGGCGGTGGCGGCGGTGCACCGCGACGACGCGTTCGCCAACCTGGTGCTGCCGCTCATCCTGCGCGAGGAGGGGCTGTTCGGTCGGGACGCCGCCTTCGCCACCGAGCTGACCTACGGCACCCTGCGCCATCTCGGCACCCTGGACGCGATCCTCAGCGACGCCGCCGGCCGGGAGGTGGCCCGGATCGACCCGCAGGCGCGCGACGCGTTGCGGATCGGCGCGTACCAGTTGCTGCACACCCGGGTGCCCCCGCACGCCGCCGTGTCGTCGACCGTGGACCTGGTCCGCTCGGTCGCTCCGGGCGCCGCCGGGTTCGCCAACGCGGTGCTGCGTGAGGTGTCGACCCGCGACATCGACGCCTGGGTGGCCAAGCTCGCCCCGCCGATGGAGACCGACCCGATCGGGCACCTCGCGTTGGCGTACAGCCACCCGCAGTGGATCGTGCGGGCCTTCTCCGAGGCGCTCGGCGGCGACCTGGGTGAGACGACCCGCCTCCTGATCGAAGACAATGAGCGCCCGCCGGTGCACCTGTGCGCCCGGCCCGGTCTGATCGACCCGGTCGAGCTGGCCGACCAGGTCGGCGGTGCGCCAGGCGCCTTCTCGCCGTACGCCGTCTATCTGCCCGGTGGCGCGCCGGGCGACATCCCGGCGGTGGCCGACGGCCGCGCCCACGTCCAGGACGAGGGCTCCCAGTTGGTGGCCGCCGCGCTCGCCACCGCGCCGCTCGACGGCCCGGACGGGCGTTGGTTGGATCTGTGCGCCGGCCCGGGTGGCAAGGCCGGCCTGCTCGGTGCGTTGGCCGCGCAGCGGGGTGCCCGGGTGACCGCGGTGGAGGTGGCCGAGCACCGGGCCCGGCTGGTGTCCCAGGCGACCCGGGGTCTGCCGGTGGCCGTGCTCGCCATGGATGGTCGGGAGGTCGGCGGCGACCCGAAGCTGCCGGAGCAGCACTTCGACCGGGTGCTTGTGGACGCACCGTGCACGGGGCTGGGCTCGCTGCGTCGTCGGCCGGAGTCGCGCTGGCGTCGCCAGCCGTCCGACCTGCCGCCACTGACCCGGCTGCAACGGGAGTTGCTCGGCGCGGCGCTGCGGGCGGTGCGCCCGGGTGGTCTGGTCGCCTACGTCACCTGCTCGCCGCACACCGTCGAGACGCACGTGACGGTGACCGAGGCGGCGCGCCGCAGCGGGGTCCAGGTGGACTTCGTGGACGCCCGGCCGCTGTTGCCGGCCGGCATGCCCGGTCTCGGTGACGGGCCGACCGTGCAGCTCTGGCCGCACCGGCACGGCACCGACGCCATGTTCCTCGCCGTCCTGCGCCGAGGCTGACGACGTACGCGTCCGGCCGGTCGGGTGACCGGCCGGACGCCGTGCGCTAGGTGACCGGTAGGCCCTTGGTGCCGGCGTTCTTCATCGAGCGGGTCAGGTTCCGGTCGGAGATCCAGAGGAAGCACTGGACGCCCCGGTTGCCGTTGCGCCACTCCTCCTCGTACGGCTGGTAGTAGATCGTCCCGGCGCGGAAGTCGAGCTGGGAGTTGTCCGGCACCTTCGCGTACTTGGCGATCATCGACTGGCAGGCCCGGTGGGTGCGCTTGGTGGTGCGGGTGAACTCGGCGTAGCTGACGTCCGGGCCCTGCCACACCCCGACGAACTCGGCGTGGTGCTTGGCGGTGCAGGAGACCGGCACCATCTGGTCGATGTCGTCCTTGACCAGCTTCGGGTCGAAGCAGCGGTAGGCCAGAGGCGCGGCGCCGGACAGCGCGCCCCGCAGGCTGCCGGTGCGCAGGTCGACAGCGGTGTCGTCGATGCTGGCGATCTCGGTGACGTCACAGCGGTACCAGCGGGCACCGCCCGCCCACGCCGGCGGAGACGGGAGCACGACGGTCAGGCCGAGCCGCCCGGAACGCCAGTCGCCGCCCACCGCCTTGTTGACCGCCGTGTCGCAACCGGCCTGGGCGGCCCGCATGCCGGCCGAGCCGGGCTGCGGGGGCGTGCCGCCCTCGGCCCCCCGGCCGGTGAGGGTGCCGACGTGCATGGTCTCCACCCGGTGCGCCTCGGTGCACGCCGTCGGGTTGTAACCGGTCAGGAAGCCGACCTGCTGGGAGCTGTGGTGGCAGACGTCGGCGGCGGGGACGAACTGCTGCGCCGCGACGGGCGCCGGCCAGTCGTCGACGAGGTCACGGTCGAGTCCGGCGGGTGCGCCGCACCCGGACAGCGCCAGGGCCAGGACCCCACCCCCGGCGAACGCCGCAAACCACCGTCGCATCCCGACCTCCCGCCGCTGGTGGCCCCCGACCGGACCCAGCCGGTCGGTACCGCCACGGCGCAGCAGCATACGGCACCGATGCTCAGATCGCCGGCAGTCCCTCGGGGCCGGCGCCGCGCATCGAGCGGGTGAGTTTGCGGTCGTCGCTCCACAGGAAACAGCGCACCCCACGGTCGCCCTCCTCCCACTCCCGCTGCGACGGTGGGTAGTAGATGGACCCGGCCCGGTACGGCAGCTCGCTGTTGTTGGGCACCGCCGCGTACTCGGCGATCAGCGCCATGCAGCGCCGGTGGGCCTGCTCGGCGGACTTGGCGAACTCCGCCCAGCTCATGTTCCGCTCCTCGTACACGCCCACGAACTCGGCGCGGTGCGGCTCGGTGCAGAGCACCGGCGCCATGTAGTTGAGGTTGTCGCCGATGAGTTTGGGGTCGAAGCAGCGGTGTGTCAGGGGTGAGTCGCCGATCAACGCGCCGCGCAGGCTGCCGGTGCGGTTCACCGGGCGGGTGTTGTCGATGCTGCCGGTCTCGCTGAGGTCGCAGCGGTACCAGCGGGCGTCACCGGCCCAGGCGGGTGCGGAGGGCAGCGCGAGGGACAGCGCGAGTCGGGCGGTGTGCCAGTCACCGCCGAGCACCTGACGGGCCCGCTGGTCGCATTCCGCGCGGGCGGTGCGCAGCGCCGACGACCCGGGCTCAGGTCGGGTCTCGCTGAGCGCGTCGGGCCCGACGAAGGTGCCGACGTGGATGGTCTCGGCCAGGTGGTTGCGCGCGCAGTCCACCGTCTCGTACGTGCTGGCCTGCACGACCGAGGCGATCCGTGGCAGGCAGGTGTCGGTGGCGGGGGTGAACGGCTTCGGGACCCGCAGCGCCGGCCAGTCGTCGGTGAGATCACCGTCCGCGCCCCGCGCCGGCGCGCAGCCGGCCAGCAGCACCGTCGTGACGCCGGCCAGCACCAGCGCTGGAAGCCACCGTCGCATCGTCCGCCTCCCGGAAGCTGGCGGCCGGTCGTCGCGCCCCGCGGCGCGACTCCGGCGGGCGTGCAGCTTACGGCACCGTCCCGCTTGGAGTGTCGTCGCGTTTCCGTCGATCGGCCAGCCGCTGATGTCTGTTCGTCCGGATTCGGGGGTCCGGAGCGTCCAATTCTGCACCACTGGTCACTGCTGGGTCACAGCGCGTCCCCGATGGTGGCGCGATGCTGGTGGCAGGTCGCCACGTTCGTACACTGGCCCCGTGACCGTACCGCCGCCGATCGTCGCGCCGAGCATCCTGGCCGCCGATTTCGCCCGCCTCGCCGAAGAGGTCCGTGCCGTCGAGGACGCCGCGGACTGGTTGCACGTGGACGTGATGGACAACCACTTCGTGCCGAACCTGACCATCGGGCTGCCCGTGGTGCAGAGCCTGCGGGCTGTCACGGCGATGCCCTTCGACGTGCACCTGATGATCGAGGACCCGCGCCGGTGGGCTCCCGGGTACGCCGACGCCGGGGCGTACAACGTCACCTTCCACGCGGAGGCGTCCGACGACCCGGTGGCGCTGGCCAAGGACCTGCGCTCGGCCGGTGCGAAGGCGGGCCTGGCCATCGACCGGGACACCCCGATCGAGCCCTACCTGGACCTGCTGCCCAGCTTCGACACCCTGCTGATCATGACGATCAAGGCGGGCTTCGGTGGGCAGCGGTTCCTCCCGCAACTGCTCGACAAGGTGCGGACCGCCCGGCGGCACGTGGACGCCGGGCACCTGGAGCTGCGCATCGAGGTGGACGGCGGAATCGCCGCCGACACCATCGAGCAGGCGGCCGTCGCGGGCGCCGACGCGTTCGTGGCCGGCACCGCCGTCTACGGGGCCGCCGACCCGGCCGAGGCGGTACGGCACCTGCGGGCACTGGCGGAACGCGCGGCTCCCGGGGCCTGAGGTGGAGCCCGAGGCCGACCGCAAGGACATCATTCTCGTCGTGGACGACGACGAGGACATCGCTCGTTTCGTCGAGTTCAACCTGCGGCTGCACGGCTTCGAGGTGATCCACGCCAGCGACGGTCAGGAGGCCCTGGAGGTCATCGAGCGCCAGCGGCCGGACCTGGCGGTGGTCGATCTCATGATGCCCCGGATCGACGGGCTGGAGCTGACCCGGCGGCTGCGCGCCGACCCGATGACCTCGGCGCTTCCGGTGATCATGTTGACCGCCAAGGGGATGACCGTCGACAAGGTGCACGGGCTCAGCGCCGGTGCGGACGACTACCTGGTCAAGCCGTTCGACACCGCCGAGCTGGTGGCCCGGGTCTCGTCCACGCTGCGCCGCAACAAGGAGTTCCGGGAGGTCTCCCCGCTGACCGGGCTGCCCGGCAACAGCCGGATCCGGCGGGAGATCCGCGACCGGGTCCGCAACGGTGTGGACTACGCGGTCGGCTACGTCGACATCGACAGGTTCAAGAGCGTCAACGACAGGTACGGCTTCGTCCGCGGCGACGACTTCATCTCCGCGCTGGCCCGCAGCCTGCACCGGGCGGTGGTGGGTGTCGGGCTGCCACCGGCCTTCCTCGGCCACGTCGGCGGCGACGACTTCGTCATCGTCTGCGCGCCGGACCAGGTGCGTCCGCTGACCTCCCAGGCGGTGGTCGACTTCGAGACCGCCGCCGACACCCTCTACGACCCGACCGACCGGGAGCGCGGCTTCGTCGAGTTGAAGGACCGGCGGGGCAACATCCGGCGCGCGGCCCTGGTCACCCTCTCCATCGGGGTCTCGCTCTCCGACGCCGGCAAGCGGTTCTCCGACCCCCTGGAGGCGATCGCGATGGCCTCGGAGATGAAAACCGTGGCCAAGAGCCAACCGGGCTCGTACGTGGCGGTGGACCGGCGTCGCGGCGTCACCTGAGCGTGATACCGCTGTGAAGTAGCTCGCCTAGGTGGCGGCGGAGCCGCATCGGCGTGTAAGACTTCCCGTGTACCCACCACGCGCTGGCGGGACTCGGTGAAATTCCGAACCGGCGGTGATCCACGGTCCAACCGTGGTCAGCCCGCGACCCGGACGGCTCTGCCGTCCGGTGGACCTGGTGAAAATCCGGGGCCGACGGTTGGGGGCGGTTCGTCCGCGCCCAGACAGTCCGGATGGGAGACAGCGCGCGGGACGGACGGGTCCGAGCCGACCGCTGGCTTCAGCGTGCCGCGCCGACCCCCCGGGGCGGCTGTGCCGTTCCCGGAATCCGCCACCGCCTGCCCGTGGCCCCATGGCCACCGCCTCCCTGACCGCCCGCGCGCGGACCGGCGAGTGAGAGGGCAGGGGCAGGGCGATGGCCAGCGTCTCCGTTGATGAGGCGATGCGGCGTGCGATCGAGTTGGCCGCGCGCGGGCTCGGCACCACAAGCCCCAACCCGGTCGTCGGGTGTGTGCTGCTCGACGAGGACGGCCAGGTCGTGGGCGAGGGCTTCCACGCGTACGCCGGTGGCCCGCACGCCGAGATCGTCGCCCTGGCGCAGGCCGGAAGGCGGGCCAAGGGCGGCACCGCGGTCGTCACTCTGGAACCCTGCGACCACACCGGCCGCACCGGCCCCTGTAGCTCCGCGCTCGTGCAGGCGGGGGTGGGCCGGGTGGTGATCGCCGTCCCCGACCCCAACCCGGTCGCTTCCGGGGGCGCCGCCACCTTGCGCGCCGCGGGGGTCCGGGTCGATCTGGGGGTACGCGGCGAGGAGGCCGAGGCCGGCAACGTGGCGTGGCTGACCTCGATGCGCCGAGGCTGGCCGTACGTGATCTGGAAGTACGCCGCAACCCTCGACGGGCGCTCCGCCGCCGCCGACGGCACCAGCATGTGGATCACCTCGGAGGCCGCCCGGATCGACGTGCACGCGTTGCGCGGCACTGTCGACGCGGTCATCGCCGGGGTGGGCACCGTGCTCGCCGACGACCCCCGGTTGACCGCCCGGAACCTGCGCGACGGCAGCCTGGCCATCCGGCAGCCGCTGCGGGTGGTGGTGGACAGCTCGGGGCGTACCCCGGCCGACGCCCGGGTCCGCGACGGCGCGGCGCGGACGTGGATCGCGACCGCCGACGAGGTCGGCGCCGACCCGGACGGCCGGGTGGACCTGCCGGCGCTGCTGGCGGCGCTGCACCAGCGCGGGGTCCGTGCGGTGCTGCTGGAGGGCGGCCCCCGACTGGCCGGCGCGTTCCTGCGGGCCGGCCTGGTCGACAAGATCGTCGGATATGTCGCGCCGCGGTTGCTCGGCGCCGGTCCGACCGCGCTCGTCGACGCGGGAGTGACCACCATCGCTGAGGCCATCGATCTGGAGTTCGTCGACGTTACGCAGATCGGTCCGGATCTCCGGATCACCGCTTTGCCCCGCAAAAGGGAGGGCTGAGATGTTCACCGGCATTATTGAGGAACTGGGCGAGATTGTCCGGGTCGCGCCGACGGCGGGTGATTCGGCGCTGCTCGGTGTCCGTGGCCCGCTCGTCACGTCCGACGCCCGGCACGGCGACTCGATCGCCGTCAACGGTGTCTGCCTGACCGTCGTGGAGGTGGCCGACGGCGTCTTCACCGCCGACGTGATGGGCGAGACGCTGCGCCGCTCGGCGTTGGGTGCGCTGCGCCCCGGCGACCCGGTCAACCTGGAGCGGGCCGCCGCGCTCGGCAGCCGCCTCGGCGGGCACCTGGTGCAGGGGCACGTCGACGGCGTCGGTGAACTGATCTCCCGGGAGCCGGCCGAGCAGTGGGAGACCGTCCGGTTCCGACTGCCCGCCGGCCTGTCCCGGTACGTGGTGGAGAAGGGCTCGATCACCATCGACGGTGTCTCGTTGACGGTGGCCGAGGTCGGGGCGGACGAGTTCGCCGTCGGGCTGATCCCGACCACGCTGAAGCTGACCACGCTCGGCGCGAAGGGCGTCGGCGACCCGGTCAACCTGGAGGTGGACGTGCTGGCCAAGTACGTCGAGCGGCTGCTCGGCGACCGGCTCGGTGACACCCGTGGGGCGACCACGATCCCGGGTGGGGTGGCCTGATGGGCCCGCTGAGCTGGCTCCTCGACGCCCAGGTGCAGGTCGCCGGCTCGCCGGTGCTGGCCCGGGAGATCGTCGGCAACGCGTTCGGGCTGGTCTCGGCGCTGCTCGGGCTGCGCCGGCTGGTCTGGGCGTGGCCGGTCGGCATGATCGGCAACGCGCTGCTCCTCACCGTCTTCCTCGGCGGGGTGTTCGCCACCCCGCAGGCACACGACCTGTACGGGCAGGCCGGCCGCCAGGTGTTCTTCTTCGCGGTGAGCGTCTACGGCTGGTGGCGTTGGCGGCGCAACCGTCGCGCCGACGCCGGGCAGGCGGCGGTCGTGCCGCGCTGGGCCACCGCACGGGAACGGCTGGTGCTGCTGGTGGCCGCCGTGCTCGGCACCGCCGCGGCGTACCCGGTGCTCAAGGCCCTCGGCTCGTGGGGCCCGCTGCCGGACGCCTGGATCCTCACCGGCAGCCTGCTGGCCACCTACGGCATGGCCCGCGGCTGGGTGGAGTTCTGGCTGCTCTGGATCGCGGTGGACGCGGTCGGCGTGCCGCTGCTGCTGCGCGGCGGGTTCTACCCGTCGGCAGTCATGTACCTGATCTACGGCGCGCTCTGCGTCTGGGGCTTCGCCGCCTGGTGGCGCACCTCGCGCGCCACGGCCACCGCCCCTCAACCCACCTACCGGGAGGCGCTCGCATGACCAGCTTCGGGGATATCGAGCAGGCGCTCGCGGACATCGCGGCCGGCCGGCCGGTCGTCGTGGTCGACGACGCGGACCGGGAGAACGAGGGCGACCTGATCTTCGCGGCCGAGTTGGCCACGCCGGAGCTGATGGCGTTCATGGTGCGCCACACCTCCGGCTACGTCTGCGTGGCGCTCACCGAGAGCGAGGCCGACCGGCTCGACCTGCCGCCGATGCACCACACCAACCAGGACCGGCGCGGCACCGCGTACACGGTGACCGTGGACGCCCGCGAGGGGGTCAGCACCGGCATCTCGGCGGCCGACCGCGCGCACACCAGCCGGCTGCTCGCCGGCGCGGCCACCGACCCGACCGACCTTTCCCGCCCTGGGCACGTGGTGCCGCTGCGGGCCCGCGAGGGCGGGGTGCTGCGCCGACCGGGGCACACCGAGGCGGGCATCGACCTGACCCGGCTGGCCGGGCTGCGTCCGGCCGGCGTGCTCTGCGAGCTGGTCAACGACGACGGCACCATGATGCGCCTGCCGGACCTGGAGAAGTTCTCCGCCGAACACGGCCTCACGCTCGTCACCATCGCCGACCTGATCGCCTACCGGCGGCGGACCGAGAAGCAGGTCGAGCTGGTCGCCGACGCCAGGATGCCGACGAAGCACGGGGTGTTCCGGGCGCTCGGCTACCGCGCCGAGCACGACCCGGCCGAGCACGTCGCGATGGTGCTGGGTGACCTCGGTGACGGCCAGGACGTGCTGGTCCGGGTGCACTCCGAGTGCCTCACCGGGGACGTCTTCGGCTCGCTGCGCTGCGACTGTGGGCCGCAGTTGGACGCCGCGCTGGCTCGGGTCGGGCAGGAGGGCCGGGGCGTGGTGCTCTACGTCCGTGGGCACGAGGGGCGCGGCATCGGGCTGCTGCACAAGTTGCAGGCGTACCAGCTCCAGGACCTGGGCCGCGACACCGTCGACGCCAACCTCGACCTGGGCCTGCCGGCCGACGCCCGGGACTACGGCACCGGCGCGCAGATCCTCTACGACCTGGGCGTCCGGTCGATGCGGTTGCTGACCAACAACCCGGCCAAGCGGGCCGGGCTGGAGGGGTACGGGTTGACCATCACCGGCCGCGAGGGGCTGCCGGCCGGCGCACACCCGGAGAACATGCGCTACCTGCGCACCAAGCGGGACCGGATGGGTCACCTGCTGGACGAGTTGGACGAGGTGTCCGAGGCGCCCCTGGGGCGTCCGGTCGCCAACGACGAGATCGGAGCATGACGATGGCGGGTTTCGGTGAGCCGGGAGTCGAGGCGGTCGACGCCGCGGGGCTGACCGTCGGGGTCGTCGCCGCCCGCTGGCACGGCGAGTTGACCGACCACATGCTGGAGCGTGCGGTGGCCGCCGCCGAGGCGTGCGGCGCGCGTTCCGTGGTCGCCCGGGTCGCCGGTTCGGTCGAGCTGCCGGTGGTGGCGCAGGCCCTCGCCCGTCGCTGCGACGTGGTGGTCGCGCTCGGCGTGGTGGTCCGCGGTGCCACCGCCCACTTCGACTACGTCTGCCGCTCGGTCACCGACGGGCTGACCAGGGTGGCGCTGGACGAGGGCAAGCCGGTGGCGCACGGGGTGCTGACGGTGGAGACCATCGAGCAGGCCCGCGACCGCGCCGGCCTGCCCGGCTCGGCGGAGGACAAGGGCTGGGCGGCCACCGTCGCGGCGCTCGACGCGGCGCTTGCCGTGCGGACCGTGGCGGCGGGCAACGCCCAGCGGGTCGGCTTCGCCGGCTGACCCTGGCTTCGGTGCTTCGGTGCTTCGGTGCTTCGGTGCTTCGGTGCTGCCGTGCTTCCTTGCTCCCGTGCTTCCTTGCTCCCGTGCTTCCGTGCTCAGAGCCGACCCGCCTCGATGATCCGGCGTAGGAACTGCCGGGTACGAGGCTGGGTCGGCTCGCCGAGCACCTGCTCGGGCGGGCCGCTCTCGACGACCCGCCCGGCGTCGAGGAAACACACCTGATCGGCGACCTCCCGGGCGAAGCCCATCTCGTGGGTGGCCAGCACCATGGTCATGCCGTCGGCCTTCAGGCCACGGATCATCGTCAACACCTCGCCGACCAGCTCCGGGTCGAGCGCGGACGTGACCTCGTCGAGCAGCATCAGCCGAGGTGAGTTGGCAAGCGCCCGGACGATCGCCACCCGCTGCTGCTGCCCGCCGGAGAGCCGGTCCGGGAAGGCGTCCGCCTTCGCGCCGAGGCCCACCCGGTCGAGCAACTCCCGGGCCTGCGCCTCGGCTTCCACCCGGCCCCGCCGGTGCACCCGACGCGGCGCGAGGGTGATGTTGTCCAGGACGCTGAGGTGCGGAAAGAGGTTGTACGCCTGGAACACCATGCCGATCCGCCGCCGGACCCGGTCCGGGTCCACCCGCGGATCGGAGATGTCCTCCCCGTCCAACTCGATGGTGCCGTCGTCGAGGTCGTCGAGCAGGTTGACGCAGCGCAACAGGGTCGACTTGCCGGACCCGGACGCGCCGATCAGGGCCACCACCTGGTGTTCGGCGACGGTCAGATCGAGCTGGTCGAGCACGGCGTGCCCACCGAACTCCTTGCGTAGGCCCCGGCAACGCAGCAACGCCATGGGTCAGCCTCCCGACTGTCGACGGGCCGCGCGCAGCGTCACCCAGTCGGTGACCGCGATCAGCGGGATCGCGAGCAGCACGAAGAGCACCCCCGCCACGACGTACGGCGTGTAGTTGAAGGTCTGGGCGGTGGCGATCTGGGCGGCGCGGACCGCGTCGATCGGCCCGGCGAGGGAGACCAGCCCGACGTCCTTCTGCAACGCCACCACGTCGTTGAGCAGCGGTGGCGCCACCCGGCGGACGGCCTGCGGCAGGACCACGTGCCGCATCGTCTGCCGGTGGGTCAGGCCCAACGAACGGGCCGCCGCGAGCTGACTGGAGTGCACCGACTCGATGCCGGCCCGGAACACCTCGGCCAGATAACCGCCGTAGGTGAGGACCAGCGCGATCCCACCCAGCACCAGCACCGGCGGCATGCCCTGCAACCGCAGCCCCGGCACACCGAGGGTGAGCAGGTACAGCACGATGATCAGCGGGAGGCCGCGGAAGGTGTAGGTGTAGCCGGCGGCCAACGCGCGGACCGGGAAGAAGACCGGCCCGCGCAGCGTCCGCAGCACGGCGATCACCAACCCGAGCAGCAGCGCGCCCACCGCACAGCAGACCAGCAGCCGTACGTTGAGCCAGAGCCCGCTCAGCACCGTCGGCAGGGCGTCGCGGGCGATCTCCGGATCCAGGAACGAGCGCCGGACCCGGTCCCAGCCCGGCGCGCCGGTCACCACGATCACCAGCAGTGTGCCGAGCGCCGCCGTGGAGGACGCCGCGACCAGCACGCTGACGACGGTCTGCCGACGCCGGTACGCCGAGCGCCGCAGCTGCGCCTCGGACGGCACGTGACCCATAAGCGTCACTGAAGCTCGGCCGCCCCCGCCACCTGCGCCAGCCACTTCTGCTCCAACTCCGCCAGCGTGCCCGCCTCGGCGAGCTGACCGACCGCGCCGGTCACACAGGAGGTCAGCGGGGAGTCCTTGTCCAGCAGCAACCCGAACGCCTCGGGCGTACCGACCTGCGGCACCTGCCCGACGATCGTCGCGTCGGTAATCTCCGCGCCGGTGATGTAGAAGGCGGTCGGCAGGTCCACCACCAGCCCGTCCAACTGCCCGTTCTGCAGCGCCTTCTTGGCGTCGTCGTTGCTGTTGTAGACCTGCGGCTCGACGGTCGGCTTGATCACGTCGGTGATCGCGCGATAACTGGTGGTGCCGACCTGGGCGCCCAGCCGAGCGTCGCGCAGCTCGGCCAGCGACTTCCGGCCGGCGATCTTCGAGGACTTCAGCGCGATCACGGTCTGCCGCACCAGGTAGTACGGCGCGGAGAAGTCGACCGCCTTCTTGCGCTCCTCGGTGATGGAGAACTGGTTGATGTCGAAGTCGAAGGCCTTCGGCCCCGGCGCGATGGCGGTGTCGAACTTGACCCGGGTCCAGGTGACGTCGGCGCGGGCGTAACCGAGCTTCTCAGCCACCGCGTACGCCACGGCGGACTCGAAGCCCTCGCCGCTGTCCGGCTTGTCCTTCGAGAACCACGGCTCGTACGCGGGCTGGTCGGTGGCGATGGTCAGCTTTCCTGCCGTACGCGTGGGCAGGCTGTCCTTCGCGCACGACGGCGCTGCGGTGACTACGGGGGTGGGCTTCTCCACCTGTGGCGCGCACCCGGCGGTGGCGACGACGGCGGCACCGGCGACGGTGAGCGCGAGGAGACGTGAGCTGCTGGCCATGGCGGACAGCGTAGGGTCGATGACCGTCGATCGACAATTGTCCTACCATTTTGGTAGGGAATTGTCCGATTGCTGGATTCCGGCGGACCCGGACGTGGGGTGCCGCCCGGGTGGCTGGAAGAATCGTTCCCCGTGAAGACGTTCGAGGAGTTGTTCGCCGAGCTGCAGGCCAAGGCCGCCGCCGGCACCCCGGGCTCGGGCACCGTCGCCGCGCTGGACAAGGGCGTGCACTTCATCGGCAAGAAGGTCGTCGAGGAGGCGGCCGAGTCGTGGATGGCCGCCGAGCACGAGGGGCCGGAGCGCACCGCCGAGGAGATCTCCCAGCTGCTCTACCAGGTTCAGGTGCTGATGCTCGCCAGTGGTCTCGACCTCAAGGACGTCTACCGACATCTGTGAGTGCCCCCACCCCGTTGATCGCCATCCGGATCGAAGGAGCACTCCGTCATGCTGCGTGTCGCCATTCCCAACAAGGGCACCCTGGCCGAACCGGCCGCCCAGATGCTGCGCGAGGCGGGCTACCGCCAGCGCACCGACCCCAAGGACCTCGTCTGCCGCGACGAGCCCAACGACGTCGAATTCTTCTACCTGCGCCCGAAGGACATCGCCACCTACGTCGGCTCCGGTGACCTCGACCTCGGGATCACCGGCCGGGACCTGCTGATCGACTCGGCCGCGCCGGCCGAGGAGGTCGTCGACCTCGCCTTCGGCCGGGCCACCTTCCGCTTCGCCGCCCGCCCCGACGACATCGCCTCCGTGCAGGAGTTGGGCGGGCACCGGATCGCCACCGCGTACCCGGGGCTCGTCGAGCGGCACCTCGGCGAAGTGGGCGTCAAAGCCGACGTGATCCGCCTCGACGGCGCCGTCGAGAACGCCGTACGCCTCGGCGTCGCCGACGTGATCGCGGACGTCGTGGAGACCGGCGCGACCCTGCGCCAGGCGGGCCTGGTGGTCTTCGGTGAGCCGCTGCTGCGCTCGTCGGCCGTGCTGGTCCGCCGCGCCGGCGCGCCCGCGCAACCGCAGGCCGAGCAGTTGCTGCGCCGCCTGCACGGTGTGCTGGTGGCCCGTCGCTACGTGATGCTCGCCTACGACGTGCCGGCCGGCCTGCTGGACCGGGCGAGCGGGCTCACCCCGGGCATCGAGTCGCCCACCGTGTCGCCGCTGCACCGCGAGGGCTGGGTGGCGGTGCAGGCGATGGTGCTCCGCGACGACGTGCACCGCATCATGGACGAGCTGTACGAGCTTGGCGCCCGCGCCATCCTCGTCACCAACATCCACGCCTGCCGCCTCTAACCACACCCCCCGGCTCGCCACCCCCCGGCTCGCCACCCCCCGGCTCGCCACCCCCCGGCTCGCCACCCCGCGGCTCGCCACCCCCCGGCTCGCGTCGATCATGGACTTATGGTGGCCGATTGAGCCGCCTTCGTTCCTTATGTCCACCACCACAACTCCATGATCGACGGGGCGGCGGGGTGCCCGGGGGTTGTTGGAGACGGAAGATCGTGCTCGATCATTGAAGTAGTGGCCTTCTCTTCGACGGAGACCACTCGATCCTGGATCGAGCACGATCTTGCGGCGGTGCGGCGGTGCGGCGGTGCGGCGGTGCGGCGGTGCGGCGGTGCGGCGGTGCGGCGGTGCGGTGCGGTGGTGACTGATCGGCTCGGTGGGCGGCGGGATGGGGAGCGGGTGGTGGCTTGGCGGGTGGTGCGTTCGATGACCGAGCGCGGATGGCAGACTGGTGCGGTGAGTGAAACCGAGCTGGTCCGCCTGAAGCCCCGCCGCATCCGCGTGGTCTGCTGGTCGGCAGCGGCTGCCCTGGTGGTGGTGTTCAGCCTGGTCGCCACCTCGCTGAGTGGCCCGACCGGCGATGGCTACGGCAGCTTCCAGCGTGGTGACCAGATTGCGATGATCGGCCTGGGCGTCTTCGGCGCGCTGGGTTTCCTGTTGTTCACGCGTCCGCGGGTGGAGGCGGACGAGCGGGGCATCCGGGTGCGTAATGTGATCAGCTCGTACGAGCTGCCCTGGGAGGTTGTCCGGGGGGTTCGCTTCGACCGGGGCGCGCCGTGGGCCAGCCTGGAACTGCATGACGACGACCTGCTGCCGATGGTCGCGTTGCAGGCCGCCGACAAGGAGTTGGCCGTCGACGGGGTCCGCGCGCTGCGCCGGCTGCACGAGGCCCACCGGGTCCGCCTCGCCGAACGCGCCGTCGGTCGCTGACCCCGGCGACACCGCCCACGCCGGTGCGCGGCCGAACCGCCGACCGTCGATCTCGCGTCGCCGCCCACGCCGGTGCGCTGGCCGAACCGACGACCGTCGACCTCGCGCGGCCGCCCACGCCGGTGCGCGGCCGATTCGCCGACCGTCGTCGCCGCCACGCCGGTTCGGGGCCGAACCGCTGACCGTCGACCTCGCCCACGCCGGTTCGGGCCAGAACCGCGGACCTCACGTCGCCGCCCAGCGGCCAAGCATGCCGCGCACCCTCGCCAAGATCTGGACAACTTCCCTGAAGATGCTGCCTCCCAGCGCCCTGAGGCAGCATCTTCAGGGAAACTGCGCGGATCTTGAGGCGGCGCCGGGCGTGTGGGGGCGGCGCCGGGACGCGTCGGGGCGGTGCCGGGCGTGTGAGGGCGGCGCCCCCACGCGTCAGGGCGGCGCCAGGACCGTCAGGACGCGCCAGGGCCGTCAGGACGCGCCAGGACACGTCAGGACGCGCCAGGATGGAAACGGGCGACACCGGGGCGACACTAGGGGCGACACCGGGGCGCTACGCAAGGGGCGGTCGCGCTCGTGTCTGGCCGCAGGTCGTGCCCGGTTTGGGGGTGGCCGGGGCGTCGGTGTAGTGTTGTCGAGTCGACCAGGCTGTCTCCGCATGCGAGCAGGCAGCCTTGAAAGCGGAGCGCCTGCTCCCACCCGAGTCGCCGCTACGGTGGCCGGGTCCGGTCACCGGTTCCGGGCATGTCCCGGTGCTGGATGCGCGATCCTGTGATCGTGCTGACCGGTCGAGCGGGCCCTGGCATCTGCCGGGGCCTTCTGTTTTCCGGGTCGGTTCCCATCCGGGAGCCGCAGGGGTCGGCACCTGAGCAGAAACGACTCGAGGAGGCCCCATCAGCGTCGAACCACGCGTGAACGAGCAGATCCGGGCACGTGAGGTCCGACTGGTCGGCCCAGAGGGTGAGCAGGTGGGCATCGTCCCGCTGGAGCGCGCTCTTCAGCTGGCCGCGGACGTCGATCTGGACCTGGTCGAGGTTGCGCCGATGGCGCGCCCGCCGGTGTGCAAGCTCATGGACTTCGGCAAGTTCAAGTACGAGAGCGCACTCAAGGCGCGCGAAGCGCGGCGTAACCAGCAGCAGACCGTCATCAAGGAAATGAAGCTTCGGCCGAAGATCGACCCGCACGACTACGAGACCAAGAAGGGTCACGTGGTGCGGTTCCTCAAGGCGGGCGACAAGGTCAAGGTGACGATCATGTTCCGCGGTCGCGAGCAGAGCCGCCCGGAGCTGGGTTACCGGCTTCTGCGTCGGCTCGAGTCCGAGATCACGGAACTGGGATACGTCGAGGCCGCTCCGAAGCAGGACGGTCGAAACATGATCATGGTTCTCGCTCCGCATCGGGCCGTCAAGGCTTCCGCGGTCGCCGCCACGGCGTCTCGCGGTGGCCCTCGGGACCGGGCCGCGGACGAGTCCGCCGCTCCGGCAGCCGATGACACCGCGGCGGTCGGCGAGACCGCAGCAGCCGGTGACACCGGCACCGCCGCCACCAGCGGCGAGTAACAGGGGAGAAGACGTTCCACATGCCGAAGATGAAGAGCCACACGGGTATGGGTAAGCGGGTCAAGGTGACCGGCAAGGGCAAGATCGTTGCCCAGCAGGCCGGCCTTCGCCACAACCTGGAGAAGAAGCCCTCCACCCAGACCCGCCGGCTGACCGGCACGGTCGTGCTGGCCAAGGCCGACGTCAAGCGCATCAAGAAGCTGCTCGGCCGCTGACGCGCGCCACCTTTACGTAATTAGGAGTTGAGATGGCACGCGTCAAGCGGGCTGTAAACGCCCAGAAGAAGCGTCGTACCCTGCTGGAGACCGCGAGTGGTTACCGCGGTCAGCGCTCCCGCCTGTACCGCAAGGCCAAGGAGCAGGTGCTGCACTCGATGCAGTACGCCTACCGGGACCGTCGCGACCGCAAGGGCGACTTCCGGCAGCTGTGGATTCAGCGGATCAACGCGGGCGCCCGGGCCAACGGGATGACCTACAACCGTCTGATCCAGGGCCTGCGTCTGGCCGGCATCGAGGTCGACCGCAAGATCCTGGCCGACATGGCTGTCAACGACGCCGCCTCGTTCGCGGCGATCGTCGAGCTGGCCCGGGCCGCGGTCACGGCCGAGGGCACCGGCGGCGCGGCGGCTCAGGCCGCCTGATCCCCACGCACCAGAGCGAGGCGTCTCCCGTGTCGGCACCGCCGTCCGGGGGGCGCCTCGATCGTGCCGGAGGAACCCACACCATGGCCTTCACCCCGCGTACCCCGAGGGTTGTCGCCGCCCGCCGTCTGCAACGCCGCCGGGACCGCGACGCCACCGGCCGTTTCCTGGCCGAGGGCCCGCAGGCGGTCCGCGAGGCCCTCGCGCGGCCGGAGGTGGTCACCGAGCTTTTTGGTACGACCACCGCGCTCGACAGGTACCCGGAGTTGGCCGCCACGGCGGCCCGCGCCGACGTGCCGGTCTCCGAGGTGACCGACGACGCCCTCGCGGCGCTGACCGAGACCGTCGCCCCACAGGGGCTGGTGGCCGTCTGCCGGCACCTGGACGTGTCGTTGGAGCAGGCCCTCGCGGGTGCGCCCCGGCTGGTGGCGGTGCTCGCCGAGATCCGTGACCCGGGCAACGCCGGCACGGTGCTGCGCACCGCCGACGCGGCCGGTGCGGGTGCGGTGATCTTCGCCGGGGACGCCGTCGACCCGTACAACGGCAAGTGTGTGCGGGCCTCGGCCGGCAGCCTCTTCCACGTCGACGTGGTGCGCGCCCCCGACCCGGTCACGGTGGTCGACGCGCTGCGCGCCGCCGGGCTGTCGATCTTCGCCACCACCGGGTACGGCGACAACGACCTGGACGACCTGACCGACTACGGCCGGCTCGTCGGGCCCACCGCCTGGCTGTTCGGTTCCGAGGCGCACGGGCTGCCGGAGGAGTTGACCGCCGCCGCCGACACCACGGTGCGCGTGCCGCTGTACGGGCGCGCGGAGAGCCTCAACCTGGCTGCCGCCGCGGCCGTGTGCCTGTACGCTTCAGCGAGAGCACAGCGCTGACGGTGTCCACACCCGGCGCGACCGACAGCAGGGGAGAGCGTCCGTCCATGAACGCGCCACGGCGTTCGTTTAGCCAGCCCGCCGGTGTCGGCGGGCGGCGGGCCTGACCTGCTCCCTGCGCAACTCCTACCGGCGGGCTGCGGCACAGCCGCGCGTCCGTAGACTCGCTACGCCGCCCCGGTGAGGGCTGGCGCCGCCGTGAGGGAGTGCCCGTACGCCATGAGCTACCGCAACGATCCGTACGACCCGAAGCAGGTCGCCCTGCTCGACCCCGCCGCCCTGGCCGAGGCCGTCGCGGACGCCACGAAGGCGTTCGACGCGGCCACCGACCCGGACGCGCTGACCGCGCTGCGCCCGGTGCACCTGGGTGACCGTTCCCCGGTCTCGTTGGCGCGCCGGGAGATCGGCGCGTTGCCGCCGGCCGCGAAGTCCGACGCCGGTAAGCGGGTCAACGAGGCCCGCCGCGCCATCGAGTCCGCGTACGCGCAGCGCGCCGAGGTGGTGGAGCGCGAGCAGGCCGAGCGGGTGCTGGTCGAGGAGCGGGTGGACGTCACCCTGCCCTACGACAGGCGTCCGCGCGGTGCCCGGCACCCGTTGAGCACCCTGATGGAGTCCATCAGCGACCTGTTCGTCGGGATGGGCTACGAGGTGGCCGAGGGGCCCGAGGTCGACCTGGAGTGGGTCAACTTCGACGCGTTGAACATCCCCGCCGACCACCCGGCGCGCGGGTTGATGGACACCTTCCACATCGCATCCCCTGACGGCTCCGCGGGCTCGGGCCTTGTTCTACGAACGCACACGTCCACGGTGCAGACCCGCACGATGCTCAGCCGCAAACCGCCGATCTACGTGATCGTGCCGGGCCGGGTCTACCGCACCGACGAGATCGACGCCACCCACAGCCCGGTGTTCCACCAGGCCGAGGGCCTGGTGGTCGACAAGGGCATCACGATGGCCCACCTGCGGGGCACCCTCGACCACTTCGCCCGGGCGATGTTCGGGCCGGAGGCGAAGACCCGGTGGCGGCCGCACTACTTCCCGTTCACCGAGCCGTCGGCGGAGTTCGACGTGTGGTTCCCGGAGCACCGCGACGGCCCACAGTGGGTCGAGTGGGGTGGCTGCGGCATGGTCAACCCGCGGGTGCTGCGCGCCTGCGGCGTCGACCCGGAGGTCTACTCCGGATTCGCGTTCGGCATGGGCATCGACCGGACCCTGATGATCCGGCACGGGGTCAGCGACATCCGCCATCTCTTCGAGGGCGACGTGCGGTTCAGCCGCGCGCTCGGGACCGGGGCGTAGGCGATGCGGGAACGAGACACGGGAACGGTGGTCTGAAGTCATGCGAGTTTCTGTCAGTTGGCTGCGGGAGTACGTCGACCTCCCCGACGACCTGCCCACCGGTGACCTGGAGCAGGCCCTGGTCGACCTCGGCATCGAGGTCGAGTCCGTGGTGGACCTGCGCGAGAGCGTCACCGGTCAGCTCGTCGTCGGTGAGGTCCGCGAGATCGAGGAGCTGACCGGTTTCAAGAAGCCGATCCGGTTCTGCCGGGTCGACGTGGGTGCCGCGAACGGCACCGGCGAGCCGCAGGAGATCGTCTGCGGGGCGCGGAACTTCGCCCCCGGTGACCGGGTGGTGGTGATCCTGCCCGGCGGTGTGCTGCCCGGCGGGTTCGCGATCGGCGCCCGTAAGACGTACGGGCACAACTCGGCGGGCATGATCTGCTCGGCGAAGGAGCTGGGCCTGGGCGACGACCACTCCGGCATCATCGTGCTGGGGCCGGACGTGACGGCCAAGCCGGGCGACGACGCGCGCCCGGTGGTCGGCCTCGACGACGTCGTGTTCGACCTGGAGATCACCCCCGACCGGGGGTACGCGTTGAGCCTGCGCGGGCTGGCCCGGGAGTTGTCGCACGCGTTCGAGGTGCCGCTGCGCGACCCGGCCCTGGCGCCGGCTCCGGCGGGCACCGAGACGCCCGCGTACCCGGTGGAGGTCCGCGACACGGTCGGTTGCGACCGGTTCACGGCCCGGCTGGTGCGGGGCGTCGACCCGACCGCGCCCACCCCGTCGTGGATGGCCCAGCGGCTCGTCACCGCAGGCATCCGGAGCATCTCGCTGCCCGTCGACATCACCAACTACGTGATGCTGGAGCTGGGCCAGCCGATGCACGCGTTCGACGCCGACCGGATCGCCGGGCCGCTTGTGGTCCGTCGCGCCGAGGCGGGGGAGAAGCTGACCACCCTGGACGGGGTCAAGCGGGTCCTCACCGCCGACGACATGGTCATCTGCGACGACACTGGGCCGATCTCCCTGGCCGCGGTGATGGGCGGGGAGACCAGCGAGGTGGTCACCGGCGCCACCACCACCGTGCTCTTCGAGGCGGCGCACTGGGACCCGGCGATGGTCGGGCGCACCGCCCGCCGGCACAAGCTGTTCAGTGAGGCCGCGAAGCGTTGGGAGCGGGGCGTCGACCCGGCCGTGGCGCTTGTCGCCCTGGAACGTGCCGTGGGGCTGCTCACCGAGCACGGCGGGGGCACGGCGGGCGCGGAGATCCTGGACATCGACCACGTCCGGCCGCGTACCCCGATCAGCCTCCCGGCGGACCTGCCGACCCGGCGGGTCGGCGTCGAGTACCCGCCGGCGCGGGTGGTCGCCCTGCTGGAGCGGGTCGGCTGCACGGTCGCGCAGGGCGCGGACCGGTTGTCCGAGGACCCGGGCGCGGCCGGCGTGGCCAGCGGCGTCGGGGTGGTGCTGAGCGTCACCCCGCCGACCTGGCGGCCCGACCTGACCGACCCGGCCGACCTGGTCGAGGAGGTGGTCCGCCTCGACGGGTACGACAAGGTGCCGTCGGTGCTGCCGACCGCGCCTGCGGGCCGCGGTCTGACCCCGCGGCAGCGTCGCCGCCGGGCCGTCGCCGACTCGCTCGCGGAGCGGGGGTACGTGGCCGTGCTCGCGCACCCGTTCGTGTCGCCGGAGCTGGCCGACCAGCTCGGCCTGCCGGCCGACGACAGGCGCCGGCCGGCGGTGCGGCTGGCCAACCCGCTCTCCGAGGAGGAGCCGCTGCTGCGCACCACGCTGCTCGGCCCGCTGCTCGGCGTCCTCAAGCGCAACCTCGGCCGGGGTCTGCGCGACCTCGCGCTCTCCGAGATCGGTGCGGTCTTCCACCCGCGCGTCGGCGCCGGCAGCCCGCCGGCGATGGGCGTGGACCGGCGCCCCACCGACGAGGAGTTCGCGGCCGCCGACGCGGTGGTGCCGGCGCAGCCGGTGCACGTCGCGGTGGTGCTCTCCGGCGACCTGGACCCGGCCGGCTGGTGGGGGCCGGGTCGACCGGCCGGCTGGGCGGACGCCATCGAGGCGGCCCGGGACGTGCTGGCCGCCGCCGGGATCCCGGACGAGCGGGTCGAGGTGCGCGCCGCCGAGTACGCGCCGTGGCACCCGGGCCGCTGCGCCGAGCTACGGGTCGACGGGTCGGTGGTCGGTCACGCCGGTGAGCTGCACCCGGTGGTGGTGGCGGCGTTGGAGCTGCCGCGCCGCACCAGCGCGATGGAGGTGAACCTCGACGCGTTGCCGCCGACGCCGGTGACGTCCGCGCCGACGGTCTCCGGCTTCCCGCCGGCACTCATCGACGTGGCGTTGGTGGTGGACGACTCGGTGCCGGCGGAGCAGGTGCGCCGGGCGTTGGAGGCGGGCGCCGGTGAGCTGCTGGAGGACGTGCGGCTGTTCGACGTCTACTCCGGCGCGCAGCTCGGCGAGGGTCGCCGGTCGCTGGCGTACAAGCTGACGTTCCGGGCACCGGACCGGACGCTCACCGTCGAGGAGGCGGTCGCGGCCCGGGACGCGGCGGTCGCGGTCGCCGCGGAGCGCGTCGGCGCGACGCTGCGCGGCGCCTGAGTGATGCCGGCGCTGGGATGGTTCGCGGTGGCCGCCCTGCTCGCGGGGGCCACCGCCGGCCTGCTCTGGGCCCGCCGACACCTGTTGTTGGTCGCGGTGGTGGGGCGCAGCATGGAGCCGACGTTGCGCTCCGGTGACCGGGTGCTGGCCCGGCGTGTGCCGCTGGCCCGGGTCCGACCCGGGGACGTGGTCGTCGTGGTGGCACCGGCGGCGATGACCGCCGGCCACCCGACCCGGCCCGAGGCGGAAGGCCCCGGCCTGCTGATCAAGCGGGCGTACGCGGTGCCCGGCGACCCGGTGCCGGTGGACCGGGTGCCGCTGCTGCGCTCGGCCGGTGACGAGGTCGTGCCGGCGGGTCGGCTGGTGGTGCTCGGCGACAACCCGTCGCACAGCTACGACTCCCGCGAGTGCGGTTACATCCCCGAGCCGGATCTGCTCGGCGTGCTGGTCCGGCCGCGACCGCGCGCGGACTGACCAGCCGCGCCGCCACGCGGACGGCGTGCCGCCCGGCCGGAGCCGGACGGCACGCCGTGACCGCTCAGCAGAGGGCGGTCATCGTGCTCGCACCTGCGCTGCAGGCGCCGCCACAGCCGCCGCAGTACACCTTGCAGGCACCGTTGTAGCTGCACCGCTTCAGGTAGCACGTGGCGCAGACGGCACAGAACGGGTCCGGCGGACAGCCGGCCGCGGCCGTCACCTTGGGTACGAACACGCCGAGCATCCGCTCGCCCAGGGTCTCCAGTCGACGGAACATTCGTTCACCTCCTCTCGATACTGATGGATGTCCGGACGCTACGGCGGCTCGCTACACCGCCCGTACAGCCGCTCCGGCTCACGGTGATCGTCGATGTATCCCTGATGTATCCGCCGCTCCTAGCCTGACCCTCCCGGCAAGGAGGTGGTGTAGCGATGCGAGCCCTGGAGTTGACCGCGCGGCTGTTGCTGGCCCTGGTGTTCGCCGTCGCGGTGATCGGCAAGCTGCGTACCCGAGCGGGTTTCGCGGAGTTCGTCGGGTCGGTCCGCCAGTTCGGCGTGCCGGCTCGCTGGGCATCGCCGACCGCCCGCGTCGCGGTCGCCGCCGAGGCGGCCGTTGTCGTCCTGCTCGCCGTATCGCGGACCGTGCCCGCCGGGCTGCTGATTGCCGCCGGGCTGCTCGGCGTGCTCACCGCCGCGATGGTCGTCGCGCTGCGACGGGGGGCCCGGCCGGCCTGCCGCTGCTTCGGGGCCGGTGACGCGCCGATCGGGGGTCGGCACGTCGTCCGCAACGTCGCCCTGGCCACTGTCGCGTTGCTCGGCCTGCTGGGCTGGGCCACCGGCAGCGGGCCGCCGCCGTCCGCGCCGACAGTGCTGTTCGCCGTCGGCGTCGCGGTCCCGCTCGCCGCCGTGGTGGTCCGTCTCGACGACTTGGTCGCGCTCTTCGCACCCACCCGGTCCCGGGCGCCCCGCCCGGTTCGTCGGTCCTGATTCCGGTCCGTCCCCGCACCCCGAAGGAGTCCTCATGGCGCTGTTGACCGTGGCCGTCGTCCTCGTCGCCGCTCTCGGCCTGCTCAACCTGATCCTGATGCTCGGCGTGATCCGACGCCTGCGCGAGCACACCGAGTTGCTCAGCGACCAGCAGAGCGCGCCGCCGCCGGTGATGCTGGAGGTCGGCTCGATCCCTGGCGAGTTCCTGTCCACCACGGTGGACGGTCGAGTGTTCGAACGGTCCGACATCCCGCCGATGACCATGATCGCGTTTCTCTCGCCGAGCTGCGAGCACTGCGAGGAGCAGGTGCCGGTGCTGATCGACCGGGCGCGGAGCATGCCCGGCGGCGCCGACCACGTCTGGATCGTGGTGGTCGGCAAGGGTCCGGACACCCAGCCGTACGCCGATCGGTTCGCCGGCCTGGCGACCGTCTTCGTCGAGCCCGGCAACGGAGGGCTGCCCATCGCGTTCGGGGTGAAGGGATACCCGGCGTTCGGTCTGCTCGACGAGCGCGGCATCGTCGGGGCGACGGCGTTCGGCATCGCCCGGTTGGACCTTCCGGTGGCACGGTGAGCGACCTCCGGCTGACGCCCCGACGGGCCGCCCGGTACGCCCGGGCGGCCCTCGGCCTGACCTGGCGGGCGGCCCCCGGGGGCACGGCGGCGGATCTGGTCCTCGCGGTGCTGGCCGGGCTCACCCCGGTGGCCGTCGCCGCGCTGACCAAGATGCTGCTGGACCGTCTCACCAGCGTCGGCTCGGCCGGTACGGGGCTGGCCGCGCTCGCCGTCGGGCTCGCCGTCGCCGCCGCGTTCAACGCGATCCTGCCGCAGCTGCGCACCTACGTGGCGGCGGAGCGGTCCCGGGCGGTGTCCCGGCTGGTGCGCCGCCGGTTGCACGACGCGGTGCAGCGCCTGGTGGGGCTGGTGCGGCTGGAGGACCCGGAGTTCCAGGACCGGTTGCAGGCCGCCCAGCAGACCGGGCACCTCGGCCCGACCCAGTTGACCGGAAACGCGTTCGGCGTGCTGCAGAGCGTCCTGGCGATGGGCGGTTTCCTCGGCATCCTGCTGGTGCTCAATCCGCTGATCGGGGCGCTGGTGCTCCTCGCCGCCCTGCCCACTCTCTGGATGCAGTTGCGGCTCAACCGGGCCCGGGCGGCGATGGTGCTGCGCCTGGAGCACTTCCAACGACGGGACATGTTCTTCGCTCAACTGTTGGTGGGCGTGGCCGCGGCGAAGGAGGTGCGGCTGTTCGGTCTCGGCCGGTTCTTCGGCGACCGGATGCTCGACGAACTGCGCGGCATGCACCGGGTGGAGCAGCGGCTGGACCGCCGGGAGGTGCGCGCCCAGGCAATGCTCGGCCTGCTCGGCGCGGCGGTGGCCGGCGTCGGCGTGGTGTACACCGTGTCGGTGGCCCGCTCGGGTGGGCTGACCCCCGGTGACGTGGTCATCTACCTGGCGGCCGTGCCGGGTGTGCAGGGCGCGCTGGGCAGCCTGGTCAGTCAGATCGGCGCGATCCACCAGGCGCTGCTCCTCTTCGAGCACTACGACCAGGTGGTGCACGTCGAGCCGGACCTGCCGGTGCCGGCCACGCCCCGGCCGGTGCCGCCGCTGACCGAGGGCATCGAGCTGCGCGACGTGTGGTTCCGCTACTCACCGGACCATCCGTGGGTGCTGCGCGGGGTGGACCTGTTCCTGCCGGCGGGCGCGACGACCGCGCTGGTCGGGCTCAACGGCGCCGGCAAGAGCACCCTGGTCAAGCTCCTCTGCCGGTTCTACGACCCGGAACGCGGCAGCATCCGGTGGGACGGGGTCGACCTGCGGGAGCTCGATCCGGCGGCGCTGCGGGAGCGGCTGGGCGCGGTGTTCCAGGACTTCATGCCGTACGACCTGAGCGCGGCGGAGAACATCGCGCTGGGTGATCTGAGCGCGCGTGACGATCCGGAGCGGTTGCGGGCCGCTGCCCGGGACGCGGGCATCGACGACGTGTTGACGGCGCTGCCCCGCGGGTACGACACCCTGCTGACCCGGATCTTCTTCGACGGCCCGGACCGGGACGACCCGCAGGCCGGGGTGGTGCTCTCCGGTGGCCAGTGGCAGCGGGTGGCGCTGGCCCGGGGGTTCCTGCGGGCCGACCGGGACCTGCTGATGCTCGACGAGCCCAGTTCCGGCCTGGACGCCGAGGCCGAGCACGACCTGCACCGCCGGTTGGGCGAGCTGCGCCAGGGGCGGACCAGTCTGCTCATCTCACACCGGCTCAACGCGGTCCGTGACGCGGATGCCATCGTCGTCCTCGCCGACGGGCGGATCGTCGAGCAGGGTGACCACGAGCAACTGCTCGCCGCCGGTGGCGGGTACGCCCGGCTGTTCACACTGCAGGCCCGTGGCTACCGGGAGGACGCCCCCGCGCCGGCCTGACCGACGACCTGTCCGTTGCCCTCGCTGGCGGCGAGTTCGGCGGCGAAGAGCCGCACCAGCGCGCCGATGTGGAACCGGCCCGGTCCGGCCGGTTCGGCGAGCTGTGCGGCGACCAGTCGGTCCAGAGCCCGTGCCGCGTCCTCGCGGGGGGCTCCGGTCAGCGCGGCGGCCAACTCCGCGGTGACCGGCCCGGGGTGGGCCCGGCCGAGTCGGAGGAAGGTCGGGGCCGCCGGGCCGAGCCGGCGGTAGCTCGCGCTGAGGCGGGGGCCGAGCCCGGTCTCGGCGAGCCGGTACCGCTCGTCGCGCAGCAGCCGCGCCAACCTGCCCAGTGACCAGTGCGGTCCTTCGCTGAGCCGGCGGGCCGCGGTGCGCAGCGCGAGCGGTAGCCGCTCACAGAGGTTGACCACCGCCGAGGCGGCCTCCGGCTCCTCGTCGACCGGGCGGTCCCCGGTGGTGGCCCGCAGCAGCGCCAGCGCGTCGGCGGTGGGCAGCGGGTCCAGCCGCAGCGCCGGGGCGTGCCCGGTGGTGACCGACGTGCGGCTGGTGACCAGCAGCGCGCACCCGCCGCGTACCGGCAGCAGGTCGTCGATCTGGTCGGCGTCGGTCGCGTTGTCGAGCACCAGCAGCACCCGCCGGTCGAAGAGCAACGACCGGACCCGGGCGCGGGCCTCGGCTTCGCTAACCGGCTCCGGCTGGTCGGCGCCCGGTTGCAGGGCCCGCAGCACCCGCCTGGCGACCTGCAACGGCGGCGGTGGCGCGTCGGCGACCGATCCGCCGAGGTCGAGGTGGAGCTGGCCGTCGGGGAACGCGTCCAGCGCCTGGGCGGCGGCGTGCAGCGCCAGGGCGGACTTGCCGGTGCCAGCCATGCCGTAGATGGCGACGGTGACCGGTAGCCGCCGGGCGTCGACCAGCGCCTCGCGCAGCCGGGCCAGCTCGGCTCGGCGGCCCACGAAGGGCCCGGCGGGGCAGGGCAGCTCGTGCGGTACCCGTTGTTGCTCCACGGAACGCCCTCGGGCACGGGTGTCACCGGCACGCCGGGCGGGGGTCGGCCGGTGCCGTTCGTGCCGGCTCACCAAGCGGTACAGCTCGGTCAGCTCCGGCCCGGGTGCCACCCCCAACTCGCCGTCGAGCGCCCGGCAGGCCGCCCGGTAGGTGCGGACCGCGCCGGCCTGGTCACCCGCGCGGTGCAGGGCGGTCATGAGCAGTGCCCACGCCGGTTCGCGCAGCGGGTGCTCGGCGAGGTGCTCGCGGAGCAGGGTGAGCAACGCCGGCGTGCCGCGGTCGCCGAGGTCCAGGCGGCAGGCCGCGTACGTCTCTCGGGCGCCGGCCCGTCGCTCGCGCAGCCGCTCGAAGGCCGCTGCGGCCGTCGGCCCGTACGCCGGGGGCGGTTCGGTCGGCGACCAGAGCGCCAGCGCGCGGCCCAGCAGCGTGGCGGCCAGCTCGGGTTCGCCGCTGATCCGGGCCGCGTGGCCCTCGGTGACGAGTCGGTCGAACTCGGCGGCGTCCAGCTCGCCCGCCTCGACCCGGAGGACGTACCCGCCGTGCTCGGCGGGCAGCCGGGGCGGGGCGCCGGGGGAGTCGAGCAGGTGCCGGAGCTGGCTGGCGTGGCTGCGCAGGTTCGCCACGGCGGAGGCCGGGTACCGGGTGCCCCACAGCTCCTCGCGGAGGCGTTCGACGGGCACCGTCATGCCGGCCTTCAACAGTAGGGTGACAAGCAGGGCGCTGGGCCGGCCGGCCGGCACCCGCAGGGCCAGGTCGTCGCGGCGCACCCGGACCGGACCGAGGATCTCGAACGACAGCCCCACGCGCGCCTCCGTCAGGTGCCCCCACGCGAGCCGGACAGGCCGACCCACCACCGTCGAAAAATCATGCTAGTCGATTTTTCGACAGCTCCGCTGGTTTCGTTGAGCGGTAGCTCGATCACATCAACATACAGTCGACTGTATGAACTTGCAGTCGCTGATCTCTCTTGCCAGCCTTCGCTGTATAGTCATGCGGAGGTGAGTATGGGGATTCGAGTCGCGGTCGCTGGAGCGAGCGGCTACGCCGGAGGCGAGCTGCTGCGCCTGGTCGCCGGGCACCCGGAGTTCGATCTGGTCGCCGCCACCGCGCACAGCCAGGCTGGGCACCGCGTCGACGTGGTGCACCCGCAGCTGACCGGGCTCGATCTGGTGCTCGGGGAGACCGACCCGGCCATCCTGGCCGACGCGGACCTCGTCTTCCTGGCCCTGCCGCACGGTCAGTCGGCGGCTCTCGCGGCCCAACTCCCGGCCGCGGTGCGGATCGTCGACCTGGGTGCCGACCACCGGCTGCTAGGCCGCCGCGATCACCCTGGCGCTCGCGCCGCTTGTCGCCGACGGTGCGGCCAGCCCCGCGGGTCAGGGCTCCGAGTCCCTGGCGGCGCACCACGAGATAGGCCCTGAACTGGTGGTTCGCACTGGGTCAGGGCCTTTTTTCGGGTACGCGACTGTCGCTCGTCGGCGGTGAACTCGCGGCGAAAGTGCGCGGCGTGGCGCGTGTGGCGGTCAGGTCGGGCGACGGCACGGGTCAGCGGAGCGTGCCCGAGGCGCCGGAAACGGCGAGGTTCAGGTGGTGAGCACGATCCGGAACCGGGCCTGCCCGGCCATCATCCGGTCGTAGGCGGGCCCGGCCTGGTCCAGGGAGGTGGTCTCCACGATCGGCCGCACCCCGGTCAGGACGGCGAACCGTAGCGTGTCCTCGCTGTCCTTGGCCGTGCCGGAGGCGTGCCCGCCGACGGTCCGGCTGCTCAGGATGAGGTCGGGTGCGGAGACCTCCATGGGCGCGACCGGGACGCCGACCACGACGAGCTGACCGCGGGTACGCAGACCCCCGACGACCGCCGTGGTGGCCGCCGCGTCGGTGACCGTGGAGAGCACCGCTTTGGCGCCGCCGAGGCGGTTCAATCCGGCGGCGACGTCCTCCCGGGTGCTGTCGATGTAGTGGTGGGCGCCGAGTTGGCGAGCGAAGTCGCCCTTTTCCGCGCCGCGGGCGATGGCGACCACCTCGAAGCCCATCTTGGCGGCGAACTGGACGCCGAGGTGGCCGAGGCCACCCAGGCCGACGATGCCCACCATGTCACCGGGTCGGGCACCGCTTCCCCGGAGGCCGTGGAAGCAGGTGACTCCGGCGCACATCAGCGGCGCCGCCTCGACGTCGCTCAGCTCGTCGGGCACGGCGGCCAGCGCGTCGGCCGGCGCGAGCACGTAGTCGGCGTACCCACCGTCCCTGGTGAGGCCGGTGATCCAGCGCTGCACGCAGGAGATGAAGTCGCCTTCCCGACACGGCGTACAGACGAAGCAGGCGCCGCCGAACCAGCCGATCCCGACCCGCTGGCCCACCGTCCACTGCGGTACGCCATCGCCGACCGCCTCGACCGTGCCGGCCACCTCGTGCCCCGGCACCCGCGGGTAGGCATCGGCCAGGCCGCCCTTGGCCATCGCGTCGCTGTGGCAGACGCCGCAGGCCGCCACCCGGACCAGCACCTGCCAGTGCCCGGGCTGCGGAACCTCCCGTTCGACGAGTTCGAAGTCTCCGCCAGCCGTGGCCACCTGAACCGCTCGCACCTCGTCCTCCTCGCTGTGGCGGTCGATCGCTGTCACCCGCTGCGGACATACCCGGCGATCACCGGACCACACTGCCGCCCAGTGGGAGCCGCTGGCACGGCCAGACGCGTGTCGACGCTGAAATTGGTTACTCCCATCCAGCAGGCCAAGCGGGATGAGGAGGCGATCGGGCAATGGCGAAAGTCCTGTTCATAGTGAGCGGAGCGACGTACTGGGTGCTCAAGGACGGCAGCAGGTATGCGACCGGATATTGGGCCGAGGAGTTCGCAAACCCGTACAAGTTGCTTACCGACGCCGGGCACCAGGTCGTGGTCGCGACGCCGGGCGGGACCACCCCGAACGTCGACATGATGAGCCTGCGCCCCTCGATGGTGGGCGGCGAGCAGGCAGCCCTCGATCTGGAAGCGATCATCCGGGATGCGGAGGTCATGCGGCGGCCGCTCAAGCTGTCCGACGTCCGCCTGGAGGACTATGACGCGGTCTACCTGCCCGGCGGGCACGGCCCGATGTCCGACCTCGCGTTCGACGCCGACGCGGGCCGGCTGTTGACCGCCCAGCTCGAATCGGGCAACCCGCTGGCGATCGTCTGCCATGCGCCCGCAGCCATGCTGGCCACCAGGATCCACGGCGTTTCGCCCTTCAAGGGCTACAAGGTCACCGGCTTCGCGAACGAGGAGGAGGAGGCCGTCGGGCTGGCCCCCAGGGCGACGTGGCTGCTGGAGACGGACCTGAAGGAGAAAGTGGGCGTCCAGTACAGCCGCGGCCCGATCTGGGAGCCGTACATGGTGGAGGACCGTAACCTGATCACCGGACAGAATCCGCACTCGGCCGCAGTCTTGGGAAATCGGCTGCTGGAGATCCTCAAGTAACGACTCCGCCGTCGGCGCGGGCCCGCCGCCAGACGCTGAGGTGGGGCGCGCACATTACCATGCAGTCTGCTGTATTAAGTTGCAGTGGGCCGACGGTCGCTGTTAACCTTCGCTGCATAGTCATGCGGAGGTGAGTATGGGGATTCGAGTCGCGGTCGCCGGAGCGAGCGGCTACGCCGGAGGCGAGCTGCTGCGCCTGATCGCCGGGCACCCGGAGTTCGATCTGGTCGCCGCCACCGCGCACAGCCAGGCTGGGCACCGCGTCGACGTGGTGCACCCGCAGCTGACCGGGCTCGATCTGGTGCTCGGGGAGACCGACCCGGCCATCCTGGCCGACGCGGACCTCGTCTTCCTGGCCCTGCCGCACGGTCAGTCGGCGGCTCTCGCGGCCCAACTCCCGGCCGCGGTGCGGATCGTCGACCTGGGTGCCGACCACCGGCTGGCCGACCCGTACGCCTGGGCCCAGTACTACGGCGGCACGCACGCCGGGCAGTGGACCTACGGCCTGCCTGAGCTGCCCGGCCAGCGGGAGCTGATCGCCGGCTCCACCCGGGTGGCGAACACCGGCTGTTACGCCGCCGCGATCACCCTGGCGCTCGCGCCGCTTGTCGCCGACGGCGCGGCCAGCCCCGCCGACGTGGTGGTGGTCGCCGCCTCCGGCACCTCCGGCGCCGGCCGCGCGACCAAGGCGCACCTGTTGGCCAGCGAGGTGATGGGCGACCTGTCGCCGTACCGGGTGGGAACGCACCAGCACGTTCCGGAGATCAAGCAGGCCACCGGTGCCACCGGCCTGTCGTTCACCCCGGTCCTGGCGCCGATGCCCCGCGGCATCCTGGCCACCGTCACCGCGGTGCCGGCGCGCGGCGTCGACCCGCAGCAGGTGCTGGCGCGGGCGTACGCGGACGCCCCGTTCGTGCACGTGCTGCCGGAGGGCCGGTGGCCGCACACCGCCGCCACCCTCGGCTCCAACTCGTGCCACCTCCAGGCCACCGTCGACGTCGACTCGGGTCGTCTGATCGTGCTCAGCGCCCTGGACAACCTGGGTAAGGGCGCTGCCGGTCAGGCCGTCCAGAACGCCAACCTGATGCTCGGCCTGCCGGAGACGACGGGCCTGTCGATCTGGGGAGTTGCCCCGTGAGCGCGAGGAGTGCAGCGCAGCGGAGCCCCGCAGTCGCGAACGAAAGGCCGATGGCATGAGTGTCACCATCCCTCGGGGGTTCCGGGCGGCCGGTGTGGCCGCCGGTCTCAAGTCCAGTGGCGGCGCGGACGTCGCCCTGGTGGTCAACGACGGCCCGGACGCCGGTGTGGCCGGTGTCTTCACCACCAACCGGGTCAAGGCCGCGCCGGTTCTCTGGAGTCAGCAGGTCGTGCAGGGCGGTGTGGTCCGCGCCGTTGTGCTCAACTCCGGTGGCGCCAACGCCTGCACCGGCCCGGCCGGCTTCCAGGACACGCACGCCACGGCCGAGCACGTCGCCGCCGTGCTGACCTCGGTCAGCCCACGGTTGATCCTCGGCGCCGGTGAGGTCGCGGTCTGCTCGACCGGCCTGATCGGTGAGCGGCTGCCGATGCCGAAGTTGCTGCCGGGCGTCCGCTCGGCGATCAAGAGCTTGTCCCGCGACGGTGGCCGGGCCGCCGCCGAGGCCATCATGACCACCGACACCCGACCGAAGACCACTGTGGCCCGGGGGAGCGGCTGGACGGTGGGTGGCATGGCCAAGGGCTCCGGCATGCTCGCGCCGGGGATGGCCACCATGCTCTGCGTGTTGACCACCGACGCGGTGGCCGGGCCGGCGACGCTCGACGCGGCGTTGCGGGCGGCCACCCGGGTCACCTTCGACCGGGTCGACAGCGACGGCTGCATGTCCACGAACGACACGGTGCTGTTGCTGGCCAGCGGGGCGAGCGGTATCGAGCCGACGCCAGCCGAGCTGGAGGCCGCTGTCACCGCTGCCTGTCACGACCTGGCCCAGCAGTTGGTGGGCGACGCCGAGGGCGCCACCAAGGAGGTCGCCATCGAGGTGGTCGGCGCGGCGAGTGAGGACGAGGCGGTCGAGGTGGGCCGCACGGTGTCCCGCAGCAACCTGGTCAAGACCGCGTTGTTCGGCAACGACCCCAACTGGGGTCGGATCCTCGCCGCCGTCGGCACGACCGCTGCGGCGTTTGATCCCGACGAGGTGGATGTGGCGGTCAACGGGGTGTGGGTGTGCCGGCGTGGCACCGGGGCCGAGGACCGCTCGAGCGTCGACCTGACCGGGCGGGACGTGACCATCCGGATCGACCTGCACGCGGGCACGTCCGCCGCGACGATCTGGACGAACGACCTGTCCCACGCGTACGTACACGAGAATTCGGCGTACTCGACGTGAGCGCGAGGAACGCAGCGCAGCGGAGTCCCGCAGTCGCGAACGAAGGGGCGGCACGGTGAGCGCGAGGAACGCAGCGCAGCGGAGTCCCGCAGTCGCGAACGAAGGGTCAGTACGGTGAGTCTCAGCAGCGACCTGGCCCGGGCGCAGGTCAAGGCGGAGACGTTGATCGAGGCGTTGCCCTGGTTGGCGCGCTTCTCCGGCTCCACGGTCGTGGTGAAGTACGGCGGCAACGCGATGACCGATCCGGAGTTGCAGCGGGCGTTCGCGGCCGACATGGTCTTCCTGCGTTATGCCGGCCTGAAGCCGGTGGTGGTGCACGGCGGCGGTCCGCAGATCTCCGCGATGCTTGGTCGCCTGGGCATCACCAGCGAGTTCCGGGGTGGTCTGCGGGTGACCACCGCCGAGGCGATGGACGTGGTCAGGATGGTGCTTGTCGGCCAGGTGGGCCGGGAGCTGGTCGGTCTGATCAATTCGCACGGTCCGTACGCCGTCGGCCTCTCCGGCGAGGACGCCCGGCTGTTCACCGCGGTCCGGCGTCCGGCGTACGTGGACGGGGTGCCTGTCGACGTGGGTCAGGTCGGGGACGTCGAGTCGGTCGACGTGTCCGCGGTGACCGACCTTATCGAGGCCGGTCGGATTCCGGTGATCTCCACGGTGGCGCCGGACGTGGAGGGGGTGTTGCACAACCTCAACGCGGACACCGCCGCCTCGGCGCTGGCCGTCGCGTTGCGGGCGCGCAAGCTGGTGGTGCTCACCGATGTGGCCGGTCTCTACGCCGACTGGCCGGACACCACGAGCCTGGTCTCCGAGATCACGGCGGACGACCTGGCCAAGCTGTTGCCCAGCCTGGAGTCGGGGATGGTGCCGAAGATGGAGGCATGCCTGCGTGCGGTGCGTGGGGGAGTGCCCGCGGCGCACGTCGTCGACGGCCGGGTGGCGCACTCGACGTTGCTCGAGGTGTTCACCTCGGAAGGGTTCGGAACGATGGTGGTGCCGACAGACGGGACGGACGCGACATGAGCACGTTGGCGCAGCGGTGGGAACAGTCCATGATGGCCAACTACGGCACGCCGCCGCTGGCGTTGGTGTCCGGCGCCGGTGCCGTCGTGGTCGACGACGCCGGTCGGGAGTACCTCGACCTGGTCGGCGGGATCGCCGTCAACGCCCTCGGTCACGCCCATCCGGCGGTGGTGGCGGCGGTGTCGAAACAGGTCGCCACCCTCGGGCACGTCTCCAACCTCTACGTGGCCGAGCCGCCGGTCGCCCTCGCCGAGCTGTTGTTGGCGCTCGCCGGCCGACCCGGCCGGGTGTTCTTCGCCAACTCGGGCGCGGAGGCGAACGAGGCGGCGTTCAAGCTCTCCCGGCGCACCGGCCGTACCCACGTGGTGGCCACCGCCGGCGGCTTCCACGGCCGTACGATGGGCGCCCTCGCGTTGACCGGCCAGCCGGCCAAGGCCGACCCGTTCCGGCCGCTGCCGGGCGAGGTGACCCACGTCGACTACGGCGACGTCGCCGCCCTCGACGCGGCCGTCTCCGACGCCACCGCCATGGTGATCCTGGAACCGATCCAGGGCGAGAACGGTGTGCTCGTCCCGCCGGCGGGCTATCTCGCCGCGGCCCGGCAGATCACCGCCCGGCACGGCGCCCTGCTGGTGCTCGACGAGGTGCAGACCGGCATGGGGCGTACCGGGCACTGGTTCGCGCACCAGGCCGAGGGCGTGGAGCCGGACGTGGTCACCCTGGCCAAGGGGTTGGGTGGCGGGCTGCCCATCGGCGCCACGCTGGCCTTCGGCCCCGCTGCGGACCTGCTCACCCCCGGATCGCACGGCACCACGTTCGGCGGCAACCCGGTGAGCTGCGCGGCGGCGCTCGCCGTGGTGGCGACGATCGCCAACGAGGGCCTGCTCGACAACGTCAAGCGGGTCGGTGAGCGGCTGCGTCGCGGCATCGAGGCGCTGGGCCACCCGCTTGTCGCCGGCGTACGCGGTGCCGGTCTGCTGCTCGGCGTCGCGCTCACCGCGCCGGTGGCGTCGGTGCTGGCCGACGCCCTGCGGGAGGCCGGTTTCCTGGTCAACCCGGTGCAGCCGGGCGTGCTCCGGCTGGCTCCGCCGCTGATCCTCACCGCCGACCAGGCGGACTCTCTCCTGGCGGCGCTGCCCGCCGCGCTGGACGCGACCGCTCCGGCCGCCGCCGGCGCGCAGACCGCACCATCCACCCTCACCACCACGACGGGGACGACTCGATGACCCGGCACTTCCTGCGCGACGACGACCTCTCGCCCGCCGAACAGTCCGCGGTCCTCGACCTGGCGGCCCGGATGAAGGTGGACCGGTTCGGCTACCAGCCGCTTGCCGGTCCCCGCTCGGTGGCGGTGCTCTTCGACAAGCAGAGCCTGCGGACCAGGATCTCGTTCGACGCCGGCATCGCCGAGTTGGGCGGGCACCCCCTCGTGGTGGACACGCAGGTCACCCACTTCGGTCGCGGCGAGTCCCTCGCGGACGCGGGGCGCGTGCTGTCCCGCTACGTCGCGGCGGTCGTGCTGCGGACCCACGGGGACGAGCGGATCGCCGAGGTGGCGTCGGGCGCCGACGTGCCGGTGGTCAACGCGCTCACCGACGGTTTCCACCCGTGCCAGCTCCTGGCCGACCTGCTCACCATCCGGGAGCGGTGCGGTGGCACGACCGGCCGTACCCTGGCGTACGTGGGGGACAGCGCGAACAACATGGCGCAGTCGTACCTGTTGGCCGGGGCGACGGCCGGGATGCACGTGCGGGTCGCCGGCCCGGCCGGGTTCGCGCCGGACGCGGCGGTGGTGCAACGGGCCACCGAGATCGCCGCGGCGACCGGCGGGTCGGTGCGGGTGCTGACCGACCCGACCCAGGCGGTACGCGACGCCGACGTGCTCGCCACCGACACCTGGACGTCGATGGGGCAGGAGTCCGACGGGTTGGACCGGATCACCCCCTTCCTGCCGTACCAGGTCAACAAGGAGCTGCTCGGCCAGGCCGCACCGGACGCGATCGTGCTGCACTGCCTGCCGGCACACCGCGGCGAGGAGATCACCGACGAGGTGCTCGACGGCCCGCAGAGCGCGGTCTTCGACCAGGCCGAGAACCGGCTGCACGCACAGAAGGCACTGTTGACGTTCCTGCTGGACACCGCCACCGGGGGTGCCGCCGCGGGCGACACCGCGACCGGGGGGTCGCGATGACCGCCCCGCTGACCCGCGCGGCCCGGCACGCCCGGATCGTCGAGCTGATCCGGGACGGGGCGATCCGGTCGCAGACCGAGCTGGCCGACCTGCTCGCCGCCGACGGCGTGGGCGTCACCCAGGCCACCCTCTCGCGAGACCTGGAGGAGTTGGGCGCGGTCAAGGTGCGCGGCGGTGACGGCCCCGCCGTCTACCTGATCCCCGAGGACGGGCAGCGACCGTTGCGCGACGCCGAGGCCGCCCCGGCCCGGCTGGTACGGCTGCTGCGCGAACTGCTCAACGGGGTCGACTCCAGCGGCAACATCGCCGTGCTGCGGACACCGCCGGGCGCAGCCCAGTACCTGGCCAGCGCGTTGGACCGGGCGGGCCTGCCGGAGATCGTCGGCACCATCGCCGGTGACGACACCATCCTCGTCGTGGCCCGGGACGCCGTCGGTGGGGCCGCGCTCGGCGAGAAGCTCGCCGGCTGGGCCCGCCGGGACGACAGCGTGGAAGGGACCAGCACGTCATGACCGAGCGGGTCGTGCTGGGGTTGCCGAGCCCGATGGGCGAAGCGCGGAACGCCCGGTTGGGTGGCCCCGCGCTCGTGAGTGGAAGCCAAGGAAAGCGATGATGGGCGACGTGGACGACAAGAGCCTGACCGAGAACAGCGCCGCCACCAACCGGACGAGCCTCTGGGGTGGCCGGTTCGCGGGTGGCCCCGCCGAGGCGCTCGCCCGACTGTCGGTGAGCGTGCAGTTCGACTGGCGGCTGGCCCCGTACGACATTGCCGGTTCCCGGGCGCACGCCCGGGTCCTCGCCGGCGCCGGCCTGCTCGACCCGGAGGAACTGGGCCGGATGCTTGCCGCGCTCGACGACCTGGAGGCCGCCTGCGCCTCCGGGGCGTTCCGCCCCACCATCGACGACGAGGATGTGCACACCGCGCTGGAGCGCGGTCTGCTGGAGCGCCTCGGCAGCCTCGGCGGCAAGCTGCGTGCCGGCCGGTCCCGCAACGACCAGGTCGCCACCGACCTGCGGCTCTACCTGCGCGACCACGCCCGGGGCGTGGCCAGCCGCCTGGTCGAGCTGGCGGAGGCGCTCGTCGAGCAGGCCGAGCGGCACATCGACACCGCCGCGCCGGGCATGACCCACCTTCAGCACGCCCAGCCGGTCACCTTCGGGCACTGGCTGCTCGCTCACGTGCAGCCGCTGCTGCGCGACCTGGAGCGGCTGCGTGACTGGGACCACCGGGCGGCGATCAGCCCGCTCGGCGCGGGCGCCCTGGCCGGTTCCGGGCTTCCGTTGGATCCGGTGGCGGTGGCGAAGGAGCTGGGCTTCCGGACGTCGTTCGCCAACTCCATGGACGCCGTCGCCGACCGGGACTTCGTGGCCGAGTTCCTGTTCGCCACCGCCCTGATCGGGGTGCACCTGTCCCGCCTCGGTGAGGAGGTGGTGCTCTGGACCTCGCACGAGTTCGGTTGGGTGGAGCTGGACGACTCGTTCGCCACCGGCTCGTCGATCATGCCGCAGAAGAAGAACGCGGACATCGCCGAGCTGGCGCGGGGCAAGTCGGGGCGGCTGGTCGGTGGGCTGATGACGGTGCTCACCATGCTCAAGGGCCTGCCGATGACCTACGACCGGGACATGCAGGAGGACAAGGAGCCGGCCTTCGACGCGGTCGACACCCTCGAGCTGCTGCTTCCGGCCCTGGCGGGAATGATCTCCACGATGACGGTCCGGGTGGACCGGCTCGTCGCCGCCGCCCCGGTCGGCTTCTCCCTCGCCACCGAGGTCGCCGACTGGCTGGTCCGACGCAACGTGCCGTTCCGCGACGCGCACGAGATCACCGGCCAGTTGGTGGCGCTCTGCGCGGCGCGGGAGTGCGAGCTGAACGACGTCTCCGACGAGGACCTGACCGCGATCAGCGAGCACCTCGACCCGTCGGTGCGCGACGTGCTCTCGGTCCGGTCGGCCCTCGCGGCCCGGACCACCCCCGGTTCCACCGGTCCCGGCCCGGTCGCCGATCAGCTCGCCGCCGCGGCGGACCGGCTGGCCGGCTGGCGGGAGTGGGCCACCGAACGGGTCGTCCCGCGCTGAGCGGTGCCGTGGCGTCGGCGTCCGCCGCCGGCGCCGCGGCCGTTCAGGCCGTCGGGCGCTCCCGCTTGGGGAGCTTGGCCACCACCATGTCGTACGACGAGTCGACCGCCTCGGTCAACTCGTCGTCGTCGATCCCACCGTCCAGGCGTAGCGTGTTCCACCCGGACCGGCCGATGTAGGCCATCACGCTGGCGTCGTCGGGGTATCGGTGCAGCCACTCGTCGGCCACCTCCCGGGTCGGCCCGCACTTGATGCCGACCGTCGGGTTGCCGCCGCCGCTGCCGAGGAACGCGAAGATCCGGCCGCCCACCTTCACCACCTCGTCGCCCTCCCACGGTCGGTCCAGCCACGCTCCCGGCTTGGCCAGGCAGTACGCCAGCATCTCCGCGCGCTCCATGGGTGCCTCCTCGTCGGAGCCCCACCCCATTCGTGCGTCGATCTTGCAGTTTGTGTTGTCGATACGCGGGGTGATCACCCCTTTTGTCGCGACAGCATGTGCAAGATCGGCGTGGATGGAGGGTTGGGACTGGTCAGGGCTGGTTTTCCGTCGAGCGGGCGGCGATCCGCTCGTAGCGCTGGCGGGCTGCCTGTGCGCTGCCCAGCCCCAGGCCGTACGCGATTGCCTGCCAGGTGAGGCCCCGGTCGCGGGCCAGCGTCAGCAGGCCGGCCTCCAGGGCGTCCAGCTCGGCGCGGACGTGCGGCAGCAGGGTCAGCGCGGCGGTCAGGTCGGCGGCGTCGACCGGCTCCTCCGTGGGCTCCCGCTCGGCCCCGCCGGCGGCCAGCGCGGTGACGAGGGCGACCGCCTCCCAGGGGTCGAGCACGTACGGGTGGGCCCACCGGCCCCGCCGCGTGTCGGTGCCGGCGTGCCGCTCGCTGATCCGCTGTAACGCCTCGTGGGTGCGGTGGGCGCGCGCCCGGCCCGGGTCGGGCGCGGTGAAGATGTCCTCGGTCGTCATACCCCGAGCACACCCTATCAACGCTTGATTGTCAACGAAATGTTGAAGTCCGGTGACGCGGCCACGCCTCGTCCCCGGGGCGGTCGGCTCGCCCGCTGCCTGGTTCCGCTTCGTCATGGACGGCACGCTGCCCGGGTGCCGGCCGGGTGTGGTGGGTACCGTCGGGGTCATGGCCCTGTCGTCGTTCGGTGACCACACCACCGACACCGACCTGACGGCGCTTGCGGACCTGCTCGCCGGCCCACTGCTGCCGGCGGCTCGTGGCCTGCTGGGCTGCCGGCTGCACGCTGGCGGGGTCACCGTCCGGATCACCGAGGTCGAGGCGTACGCGGGAACCGGCGGCGATCCCGCCTCGCACGCCCATCGGGGCCGCACCCCCCGCAACGCCGTGATGTTCGGGCCTGCCGGGTACGCCTACGTCTACTTCACCTACGGCATGCACTGGTGCGTCAACGTGGTCACCGGGGTCGAGGGGGAGGCCTGCGCCGTGCTGCTGCGCGCCGGTGAGGTGGTCGACGGGCTGGCCACGGCACGGGAGCGCCGGCCGGCCATCCGGCGGGACGTGGACCTCGCCCGAGGGCCCGCCCGGCTCTGCTCCGCGCTCGGCATCGACCGTGCGGCGTACGGGGCGTACCTGCTCGGCGGCGGCCCGGTCCGGCTGCGGCCGCCGGCCGGTCCGGTGCCGCCGGAGACGGTGGTGGCGGGCCCCCGGGTCGGCGTCACCGGCGCGCACGACCTGCCGTGGCGGTTCTGGCTCGACGGTGATCCCACGGTCAGCGCGTACCGCCGGCACGTGCCCCGCATCCGACGCTGAGCGACCTGCGGCGTGTGGGCGACTGGGGTTGTCGGGGGGTGTGGCCATAATCACCGGACCTGCTCACCGACGGCTCGGAGGACGTCATGGCAACACTGCTCGCGATCGGCACGGCCAAGGGTTTGTTCCTCGCCACCAGCACCGACGACCGGCGCAGTTGGGAGATCACCGGCCCGCACTTCCCGATGACCGGTGTCTACGCGGTCGCCGTCGACACCCGGCGCCCCACCCCTCGGCTGCTCGTCGGCATGACCAGCTCCCACTTCGGCCCCAGCGTCGCCACCAGCGACGACCTCGGCGCATCCTGGGACGAGCCGGACGCCGCGCCGGTCGCGTTCCCGGCCGACACCGGGGTCTCCCTCGGGCGGGTCTGGCAGTTGATGCCGGCCGGCCCCGACGAGCCGGACGTCGTCTGGGCCGGCACCGAGCCCTCGGCGTTGTTCAGGTCCACCGACGGTGGTCGCAGCTTCGAGTTGGTCCGTTCGCTCTGGGACCACCCGCACCGCCCCCAGTGGGAGGCCGGCTTCGGTGGCCAGGCCGTGCACACCGTGCTGCCGCACCCACGTGACCCCGCTCGGCTGCTGGTCGCCATGTCCACCGGTGGGGTCTACCGCTCGGAGGACGCCGGGGCGAGTTGGGCGCCCGGCAACACGGGCATCCGCGCCTACTTCATGCCCGACGAGTGGCCGGAGTTCGGTCAGTGTGTGCACAAGGTCGCCCGGGACGCCGGCAACCCCGAGCGGCTGTACGCGCAGAACCACCACGGCGTCTACCGCTCCGACGACGACGGCCGCACCTGGTCCTCGATCGCCGACGGGCTGCCCAGCGACTTCGGCTTCCCGATGGTGGCCCACCCGGGGCGCGGTGGCACGGTGTGGGCCTTCCCGTTGGTGGCCGACGGCGAGCGGTTCCCGACCGACCACCGCTGCCGGGTGTTCCGTTCCGCCGATGCCGGCGGCAAGTGGGAGCCGCTCTCGGTGGGGTTGCCCGAGGGGCCGTTCTACCCGGCGGTTCTGCGCGACGCGATGTGTGCCGATGACGCGACCCCGGGTGGGGTCTACTTCGGCACCCGCTCCGGCTCGGTCTTCGCCAGCCGCGACGAGGGTGACTCCTGGTCGTCGGTGGCGGCGCACCTGCCCGACGTGCTCTGCGTTCGCGCCGCGCGGGTCTGAGCGTGGTCACCGTGTTGCTGCCCGGCCCGCTGCGCGGCGAGGCCGGGGGCGCGAGTCGGCTGAGTGTCACCGCCACCGGGACGCTGCGGGCGGTCCTCGACGAGATGGCGCTCGCGCATCCCCGGCTGGCCCGGCGCATCCGCGACGAGCGCGGCGAGCTGCGTCGCTACGTCAACGTCTTCGTCGACGGGGAAGACTGCCGCCACTCCGGCGGTCTGGCCACGCCCGTCGAGGACGGCGCGGAGGTGCAGGTGCTCCCCTCGGTCGCGGGCGGCTGACCGGGTAGCCAGCGTGGGGAGTTCTCGACCCGGATGTCGTGGTGTGCGAGGTGACCCGTACCACTGTCAGGCGTCCCGCCGACGGAATAGTTGCGTCGTCAAATAAGTTGTGAGCTGCGTCCGGGTACCACGGCGGCACCCGGTTGACACGCGAGGAGCTGGTCATGCAGTTCGGGATCTTCACCGTCGGTGACGTCACGGTCGATCCGACCACCGGTCGGGAGCCGACCGAGCATGAGCGGATCAAGGCGATGGTCGCGATCGCGTTGAAGGCCGAGGAGGTCGGTCTGGACGTCTTCGCCACCGGCGAGCACCACAACCCGCCGTTCGTGCCGTCGTCGCCGACGACGATGATGGGTTACATCGCGGCGCGCACCGAGCGGCTGCTGCTGTCCACCGCCACGACGCTGATCACCACGAACGACCCGGTGAAGATCGCCGAGGACTACGCGATGCTCCAGCACCTGTCCGACGGCCGGGTGGACCTGATGATGGGTCGGGGCAACACCGGCCCGGTCTACCCGTGGTTCGGCAAGGACATCCGCGCCGGCATCCCCCTGGCCATCGAGAACTACGACCTCCTGCACCGGCTGTGGCGCGAGGACGTGGTCGACTGGAAGGGCAAGTACCGCACGCCGTTGCAGTCGTTCACCTCGACGCCGCGCCCGCTCGACGGCGTGCCCCCGTTCGTCTGGCACGGCTCCATCCGCAGCCCGGAGATCGCCGAGCAGGCCGCCTACTACGGTGACGGTTTCTTCGCCAACCACATCTTCTGGCCCAAGGAGCACACCCAGCGGATGGTCGGGCTCTACCGCCAGCGGTACGCGCACTACGGCCACGGCTCCGCCGACCAGGCGATCGTCGGGCTCGGCGGGCAGGTGTTCATGCGTCGCAACTCGCAGGACGCGGTCCGGGAGTTCCGGCCGTACTTCGACAACGCCCCGGTCTACGGGCACGGGCCGTCGCTCGAGGAGTTCACCCGGGAGACCCCGCTGACCGTGGGCAGCCCGCAACAGGTCATCGACCGCACGCTCGGCTTCCGGGAGTACGTCGGTGACTACCAGCGGCAGCTTTTCCTGATGGACCACGCGGGGTTGCCGCTGAAGACCGTGCTGGAGCAGCTCGACCTGCTCGGCGAGGAGGTCGTGCCGGTGCTGCGTAAGGAGTTCGACGCGCTGCGCCCCGCGCACGTGCCGGCCGCGCCGACGCACGCCTCGCTCGTCGCCGCGGCGGGCGGCGCCAAGGACAGCACCGTGCACGCCGTGGACGACGTGACGGGCAAGGCTCCGGAGGGGGCGACCCGATGACCCGCCGCACCCTGGCCGTGGTCTCGGCGGGGCTGAGTCAGCCCTCGTCGACCCGGCTGCTCGCCGACCAGCTCGCCGCGGCCACCCGCGACGAGTTGGTCCGGCGCGGCCACGAGGTGCAGCTGCACGTCGTCGACCTGCGGGAGTACGCCCACGACGTGGTCAACAACATGCTCACCGGGTTCGCGCCGGCAGCGCTACGCGAGGTCGTCGACACGGTGACCGGGGCGGACGGGGTCATCGCCGTCACCCCGATCTTCAGCGCCTCGTACAACGGGCTGTTCAAGTCCTTCTTCGACGTGTTGGACTCCGAGTCGCTCGTCGACCGGCCGGTGCTGATCGGTGCCACCGGCGGCACCGCCCGGCACTCGCTCGCTCTGGAGCACGCCGTCCGCCCGATGTTCGCCTACCTGCGGTCGGTGGTGGTCCCGACCGCGGTCTTCGCCGCTCCTGAGGACTGGTCCGACGGCACCGCCGACGGCGCGTTGCGCGGTCGGATCCGGCGCGCCGCCGGGGAGTTGGCCGACCAGATCGAGCGCCGGCCACCGGCCACCGGGCCGGCGGACCCGTTCGCCCTCACCACCGACTTCCTGCAGATGCTCGGCCGGGGTGACGGCGCGCCGGTCAACTGACCGGGTGGGCGACAAGCACCGGGCAGTGCGCGTGCTGGATGGCCGCCTGACTGACCGACCCGAGCAGCAGACCGGCGAACCCGGCCCGGCCCCTGGAGCCCACGACCAGCAGCGACGCCGTGCCGCTGGCCTCGATGAGCCCCTGGGCCGCGCCGGTCGCCCGGACCGGATGCTCCCGTACTACCAGGTCGGGGTGCGCGGCACGCACCACGGCGGACGCGTCGGCAAGTAGCCGCACCGCCTCGGCCTGGTACGCGGCCTGCGTCTCCTCGATCTCCTCCGGCACCGTCCGGCCCCCGTCCGCGGGACCGACGTGCACCAGCACCAGCGGCACGGTGCGCAGCGCCGCCTCGTCGGCGCCGAGGCCCACCGCGAGGCGTGACGACTCGGACCCGTCGACGCCGACAAGCACCGGACTGTCCACCGGGATCGGCTGCTCGTCCGGGCGGACCACAAGCACCGGGCAGTGCGCGTGCGCGGCCACCTGCGCGCCCACCGAGCCGAGCAGCAGCCCGGCGAACCCGCCGAGGCCACGGCTGCCCACCACGACCAGGTCCGCCCGCCGGGACTCCTCGACCAGGGTGGCTCCGGGGCCTGCGCCGACCTGGCGTACCTCGACGGTGAGGCCGGGCCACCGCTCGGTCAGCTCGGCCGCCGTGCGCCGCACCATGTCCTGCGCCTCCGCCGAGGGCACCGGTGTCCCGAACTCGTACGGGTTGAGCGGCACCCCGGAGCCGAACGGATGCAGGTAGCCGTGCACCACGAGCAACGGTCGGGACCGGAGCAGCGCGGCCCGTGCCGCGTGTTCGGCGGCGACGAGGCTGGAGGGCGATCCGTCCACGCCCACCACGACAGGTCGGTTCATCGGCGCTCCCCGGGTCGGTCAGGTCATTGTCGGCCGCGGGGCGCCCCGGCGGGGTCGGACGCGCCAGCCGGGCTCCTCGGGATCCGGGGTTGCACGTAACTACGTAAGTTCGTAATATCGACGTGTGACCACTGTGGAAAATCGACTCGCCGCGCTGGAGGCACAGGTTGCCGCGTTGAGCGAACGGTTCGCCGACGCACCACCGCCGCCCGCGCCCGAGGGCACCTTCTGGGCTCTCGACGGCCTCAAAGCCCGCCTGCCATCCGACGGGCCGGGCGCGGTCCTCTACACCGGCACCGTCCGGGTCGCCGACCAGCACTACGACTGGCAGTACGGCCGCACCGTCGACGACCTGCTCGCCGCCGACTGGACCGAGCTGGCCAGCACCCTCTCCGCGTTGGCCCACCCGGTGCGGCTGCGGCTGCTGCGCGAGATCCTCGGCGGCCGGCAGAGCACCAGCGAGCTGGCCGAGATCGACGAGTTGGGCACCACCGGCCAGCTCCACCACCATCTGCGCCAGATCACCGCCGCCGGTTGGCTGCGCAGCGCCGGTCGGGGCCGGTACGCCGTCCCGGCCGAACGCGTGGTGCCGCTGCTGGCCATCCTCACCGCCGCCGGCCGCTGACCAGCGGCTCACTCCCGATGACCCACTCCGAAGGAGCCACCATGCGCCGGACGACCGTCACCGCCCTCGTCGTCGCGTTGATCGCCGGTCTGGTCGGGGTGGCGCTGATGCCCCGGGCGCCCCGACTCGGCGCGCAGACCACCGGCGACCGCGAGCTGGCCGCCGCCGTCCGGTCCGCCGCACCCGACCCGTCCGGGCACCGGGGGCTCGCCGTCGCCCTGGTCGAGAACGGGCGGATCCGCACCGCCGGCCTGGGCGACCGCGACCCGGCCGGCCGACCCGTCGAACCGGGCACCCCGTTCGAGATCGGCTCGGTCACCAAGGCGCTCACCGGCATGCTCCTCGCCGACCAGATCGCCGCCGGGGTCGTCCACCCCGACGACCGGCTCGGCGTCACCTGGCCCGAGGTGACCGGCCCCGCCCGTGACGTCACGCTCGCCGAACTCGCCAGCCACCGCGCCGGCCTGCCCCGGCTCGCCCCCGGCTCCCCGCTGGGGTGGGCACGCATCCTCTGGTCCAACGTCTCCGGCGGCAACCCCTACGCCGGGCAGGGCGTCGACACCATCCGCGGCGCCGCCGACCGGGTCGATCCGGACGACAAGCGCGGCGAGGTCCACTACTCCAACGTGGGGCCGTCCGTGCTCGGCCACGCGCTCGCCGTGAAAGCCGGCGTCGCGTACCCCGATCTGCTGCGGGCACGGCTGCTCGACCCGCTCGGCATGACGGCCACGGTCGTCGCCACCCGCGACGGCGACCTGCCGGCCGGCCGCGCCCACGGCAGCCGGGCCGGCGGCCGACCACTCGACCCGTGGACGGGTGCCGGTTACGCCCCGGCCGGAGCTGGCCCCTGGTCGACGGCCGAGGACCTGGGCAGGTTGCTCGCCGCGACCCTCGCCGGCACCGCGCCCGGCGCCGACGCCGCGACCGCCCGTTTCCGCGAGGACGACGACACCCGCATCGGGTACGGCTGGTTCACCACCCGACACGGTGACCACGACGTGGTCTGGCACAACGGTGCGACCGGCGGGTTCCGCTCCTACGTCGGCTTCGAACGTGCCACCGGCCGGGCGGTGGTGGTGCTCGGCAACACCGACAAGGGCGTCGAGCCGATCGGGCTGCGGCTGCTCGGGGTGCCGCAGAAGCAGGCCGACTCGGCGGCGTCGGTGGTGCTGCCCTGGATCGGCGCCGGTCTCGCGGTGGCCTTCACCTTCCTCGGCGGCCTGTCCCTGCTCGGCACCGCCCGCCGCCGCCGACTGGACCAGGTGACGGTGCTGGCGGCGGCGGTCTGGGCGTTCGCCTATCTGGGGTTGGGGCACCGGTTGGGGGACTGGTCGGTGGTGCCGGCCTGGCTGTGGCCGGTCGGAGCCGGCCTGTCCGCGGCGGGGGTGGCGCTGGCGGCGACCCGGTGGCGTGCCCTGCCGGTGGTCGACGCGCGGGCGCCGTGGCGTCGGCTGCTGTCGGTGGCGAGTTCCGTGGTGGCCGCCGTGCTCGCGGTCGTCGCCGTCGCCGGCTGAGTGCGCGCCGCCGCCGGGTGTCACCGCCGTTGCGTACCCTCGTCCGATGACCCGCGACGTGCTGCTGCGCCCCGTCCTCGAGGACGACCTCGTCGAGTTCTTCCTGCACCAGCAGGACCCGGAGGCCAACCGGATGGCCGCGTTCGGGCCCAAGGACCCGTCCGACCGCCGGGAGTTCGCCGCACACTGGGCCCGGGTGCTCACCAACCCGGCCAACCGGGTCCGCACCGTCGAGGTCGACGGTGCGGTGGTCGGCTACGTGAGCGCCTTCCCGGTCGACGACCAGACCGAGGTCAGCTACTGGATCGACCCGGCGTGCTGGGGCCGGGGGCACGCCACGGCGGCCCTGGCCGCCCTGCTGCGCGAGCTGCCCCGGCCGGTGCACGCCCGTGCCGCCAAGGACAACGCCGCCTCCCTCGCGGTGCTCCGCAAGTGCGGGTTCGTGGTGGTCGGTGAAGACTCGGGGTACGCGAACGGGCGCGGCGAAGACGTCGAGGAATGGCTCCTGGAGCTGCCCGCCGACGCCGCTGACCTGGGCGGGCACTAGTCTCGCGGCGTGAACTGGTTGGATCTCGTCGGCTGGGCCGGCTCCGCGGTGCTGGTCTGGTCGCTGCTGCAGTCGCGCATCCTGCGGCTGCGGGCGCTCAACCTCGTCGGCTGCTTCGTGCTGATCGGCTACAACGCCGCGATCGAGGTCTGGCCCGGGGTCGGGCTCAACGTCGTGCTCGCGGTGATCAACATCTGGTACCTGCGCGGAATGCTCGCCACCCGGCACGACGAGAAGACCTACCAGGTGGTGGAGGTCGGCGTCGACGACCAGTTCCTCGCGCACACGCTGCGGGTGCACGCCGCCGACATCGCCCGGTTCAACCCCGGCTTCCGCTGGGACCCGACCGCGCCGGGGCGCTCGGCGTTCCTCGTGGTCACCGCCGACGAGGTGGTCGGGGTGGTGCTGTCGCACGCCGAGGCTTCCGGCGTCGCCCAGATCGACCTGGACTACGTGACCCCGAAGTTCCGTGACTTCACCCCTGGCGAGTTCGTCTACCGGCGCAGCCACCTGTTCACCGAACGCGGCTTCCACCGGGTGGTCAGCCCGCCCCGGATGGTCGCCCCCTACTACCACCGGCTCGGCTTCCGCCCCGAGGGCGACTCGTACGTCCTCGACCTGCCGACGTCACCTTCGCCCCAGTCGGCGTAGCGACACCGTCGCCCCAGTCGGCGTAGCGTCACCGTCGCCCGATTCGGCGTAGCCTCCCCGGGGCAGGATTCGGCCGGCGCCGGACGGGGCAACTACAACGCCTATGCCGGGCGGGCTCGCCGACCGGCGGGTGCCGTGCACACCGGCCGGTGCCACCACCGCAGAGGGAGCGAACCGGGCGTGCAGAGCTACGGGGGCCAACTGGCCCTGGTCGGAGTCCTGGTCGTGATCAACGCGCTCTTCGCGGGCAGCGAGATGGCGCTGGTGTCACTGCGAGACAGCCAGATCCAGCGGCTGGAGCGCACCAGCCGGGCCGGTCGGGTGCTGGCGCGACTCGCCAAGGACCCGAACCGCTTCCTGGCCACCATCCAGATCGGCATCACCCTCGCCGGCTTCCTGGCCTCCGCCGCGGCGGCGGTCTCCCTCGCCAAGCCCCTGGTGCCGCTGCTCGGGGTGTTCGGCAACGCCGCCGAGACGGTGGCGATCGTGGCGGTCACCCTCGCGCTGACCTTCGTCACCCTGGTCTTCGGCGAGCTGGCCCCCAAGCGGATCGCCATGCAGTCCGCCGAGCGGTGGGCCCTGTTGGTGGCCCGCCCGCTCGACGTGCTCGCCAGCCTGACCCGGCCGGCCGTCTGGGCGCTCGGCGCGACAAGCGACCTGGTCGTCCGCCTGTTCGGGCTCAACCCGAAGCACGAGCCCGACGAGATCGGCCCGGACGAGCTGCGCGACATCGTCGCCGGCAACCACGGCTTCACCAAGGAGCAGCGGACCATCATCGCGGGGGCGGTGGAGATCGCCGACCGGCGGTTGCGGGCTGTGCTCGTACCCCGGTTGCAGGTCTTCACGCTCGACAGTGGCACCACCGCGGAGGCCGCGCGGCTCGTGCTGGCCGCCACCGGGCACTCCCGGGCGCCGGTGGTGCGCCACGGCGGCCTGGACGACACCGCCGGGGTGATCCACCTGCGTGACCTGGTGGGTGTGCCCGACGACCGCCCGGTCGACGAGATCGCCCGACCGCCGATGCTGCTGCCCGACTCGCTGCCGGTGGTGGACGCGCTGCGCCAGTTCAAGGCCGAGCGCCAGCACATCGCGCTCGTCGTGGACGAGCGCGGCGCGGTCGACGGCATCGTGACGCTCGAGGACATCCTGGAGGAGATCGTCGGTGAGATCTACGACGAGACCGACCGGGATGTGCGTTCGGTGCGGCGCGACCCCGACGGTGCGTTGGTGCTGCCGGGCACCTTCCCGGTGCACGACCTCCCGGACATCGGCGTGGAGCTGCCGTCGCGCCCGGCCGGTGACTACACGACCGTCGCCGGGTTGGTGTTGGCCCGGCTCGGGCACATCCCCACCGTGGCCGGCGAGGACGTCACCCTCGACGGCTGGGTGCTGCTGGTGGCCGGCATCGACCACCGGGCCATCACCGAGGTACGGCTCAGCCGCGTCCCCGAGGAGGCCGACACCGACGCCGACGAGGCCGCGGAGCCGGTGCTGGACGAGGCCCGCAGCTGACAGGTCCGGCGGACGCCGTCGCTCAGGCGGCCGAGAGGTTCTGCAACCGGACCTGACCTCGGGCGACCAGCCGCTCGTCCGCGTCGGTGATCTCCACCTGCCAGAGCTGCTGGCTGCGGCCCCGGTGCACCGGGGTGCCGACGGCGGTCAGCTCGCCGTCGCGCACGGCCCGCAGGAAGTCGGTCTGGTTCGACACCCCGACCACGGTGCCCCGGCCGGCCAGCCAGATGGCGCCCCCGACGCTGGCCGCGGTCTCCACGACCGAGCAGTACACCCCGCCGTGCAGGAGCCCGAACGGCTGGTGCAGCTCCGGTCGGACCTGCCAGCGAATGACCACCCGGTCGGCGCTCGCCTCGTCGAAACTGAGGCCGAGCAGGGCGGCGAAACCACCCGTCAGATCCGGAATCTCCACGGCGAACCCCTCCTCGATCAACGGGGCGCAAGCCTAGCCGGGGCGGGGTTGCGCCAAACCCGGTACGGGTCGGTGCCGGCGATGGGGGAGAATCGGTGACCGTGACCGACAGCAGCCTTCCGCCGACCGGGCGGGACTCCCTGACCGACGACCTGCTCTGGCGTGGCCTGATACAGGACTCGACCGGCCTCGACGAGCTGCGCGAGCTGCTCGACGGTGGGGCATCCGCCACGTACTACGTGGGCTTCGACCCGACCGCGGCGAGCCTGCACGTCGGCTCGCTCATGCAAGTCACCATGGCCCGCCGGCTGCAACTCGCCGGCCACCGCCCGTTGCTGCTCGTCGGCGGGGCGACCGGGCAGATCGGTGACCCGAAGGAGAGCGCCGAGCGGACCCTAAACCCGCCCGACGTGATCGCCGGATGGGTCGAGCGCATCCGCGACCAGCTCGCGCCCTTCGTGTCGTACACCGGCGAGAACGCGGCCCAGTTGGTCAACAACCTGGAGTGGACCGGCGAGATGTCGGTGGTCGAGTTCCTCCGCGACGTGGGCAAACACTTCCCGGTCAACAAAATGCTCGCGCGGGAGGTGGTGCGGGCCCGCCTGGAGACCGGCATCAGCTTCACCGAGTTCAGCTACCAGCTGCTGCAGGCCAACGACTTCTTCGAGCTGCACCGCCGGCACGGCTGTCAGCTCCAGTTCGGCGGCTCCGACCAGTGGGGCAACATCACCGCCGGTGTCGACTACGTACGCCGACGGGGAGCGGGGCCGGTGCAGGCGTTCACCACGCCGCTCGTCACCAAGTCCGACGGCACGAAGTTCGGCAAGACCGAGGGTGGTGCCGTCTGGCTCGACCCCACCATGACCAGCCCGTACGCGTTTTACCAGTTCTGGTTGAACGTGGAGGACGGGGAGGTGGACCGCTACCTGCGGTACTTCAGCTTCCGTACCCGTGACGAGCTGGAGGAGTTGGCGAAGGCCACCGCCGAACGGCCGGCGGCCCGGTTGGCGCAACGGGCCCTCGCCGAGGAGCTGACCACCCTGGTGCACGGCGCCGACGAGACCCGACAGGCGATCGCGGCCAGCCAGGCGCTCTTCGGCCGCGGCTCGTTGGAGGAGCTGGCGCCGGAGACCCTGCGGGCGGCCCTGACCGAGGCGGGCCTGGTCCGTCTCTCCGGTGACCTGCCGGATGTGGCGGGTCTGCTGCGGGACTCCGGGCTGGTCAACGGCCTGAAGGAGGCCCGCCGGGTGATCGCCGAGGGTGGTGCCTACGTCAACAACAACCGGGTGACCGATGTGGAGGCCGCCGTGTCGCCGAGCGACCTGCTGCATGGCCGATACCTGGTGCTACGCCGCGGTAAGCGCTCGTTCGCTGGCGTTGAGCTGGGCGAATAGCCGACTGTCGACGGTGTGACGGGGGACGCGTCCGGCCGATTTGACGATCATCCCGCCGGACGCGTAACTTTCTCTCTGCCAGCGCGGAACGGACGAAACAGGCGAAAGCCTGAAGCGGCCGGAGCGCCGGCCAACGGCCTGAGGGTCGGGTGGGCACGCCCACCGGAGCCTCGACCGGGAGGTGCCACCAGAAACGCCGCGAGGCGGATTTGGCGCGGCGAAACCGACCGGGTAAGGTTACGAGCCGGCAGGGCACCGGGCGGGTCGCGGGAAATCGCGACGGCCGGCCTGCCGAATCCATGACGAGAGCGGCGCAAGCCGGTGGCGACATGGTGCCCGCGTTATCGGGTGAAGCACGACGAACCGCGAAATAGCGGTTTGACACGGCGGAAACGAGCGGGTAACGTAGTAAAAGTGCCTGGCGCTGAAAGCGGCGGGGACGTGGTTCGGAAAGCCCCGGTTGGGGGCCTCACGGTGTGGGGTTTCTGGCTGGTGTGTGGTTGTTCTTTGAGAACTCAACAGGGTGCTTGTAAAGCCAGTGCCAATTATGATTTATACCCCGGACTG
>NZ_JBEZGM010000022.1:0-109006 GCF_040649995.1 Micromonospora sp. NPDC048835
AGGGCGTCGGGCAGGCCGGCGATGCCGGTGGCCACGGCACTGGTGACGGTGGGGCTGTCTCGTCCTGACAGGGGAATCAGGATCAGGAACCGGGAGGTGCGTTCCACCAGCGTGGCGGTGGCGCTGGCACCGTTCTTCCCGATGACCAGGTCACCTTCCCAGTGCCCCGGTATCCGGCGGTCCTCGGCCTGGGCGGGCCGCTGATCGATGAACGTCGGGTTCGGGATCTTCGGCGCCCGCGACGCCGGCGACCGCGCCGGACGACGGTTCCTGCGGCCACTGCGCAACCGCAGATGCTGACGTGCCAACTCCCCGACCGGCAACGCGTACATCCATGTGTAGATCGCCTCGTGCGACACCCGCATCGCCTCGTCATCGGGATAGTCCACCCGCAACCGCCCAGCGACCTGATCCGGCGACCAGCCCTCACCCAACAATCTCACCACCACCTCCCGCAGCCGGCCGTCCACCTCCAGCTTGCACGGCTTCGGCCGACGCCGCGCCCGCTGCGCCTGCCGCTGCGAACGCCACGCCCGATAGAACCCCCGCCCACCACCCCGACAAATCTCCCGCGACACCACACTCGGATCCCGACCAATCCGCGCCGCGATCTGCTGACCCGAGAGCCCTTCAGCGATCCCCCGCGTGATCTCTTCCCGGTCCGCCACCGTCAACGGCCTACGACCCGCCACGTCCCCACCAGCCTCTCAACGATCACCCCGCCGAAGAGACCAACGAACGACAAGATCGATTGCTACGACCACCTGAGCACGGGAACTACATCCAGGATCGAGCACGATCATGGTGGCGGTCTGCGCTCCACGTCCGCCCGAGGCGCTCAGAGCGCCTGAACCTGCCCCGACCCACGCGTTATGACCAAAAGATCCGCGCACTTTCGGTGAAACTGCTGCCTCGCGACGCGGCGAGGGAGCAGTTTCACCGAAGTTGCTCGGATCTTGACGGCGCAGGTGGGGTCCGGCGCGGGGGCGCGAGGCGGAGGGCGGGGCGAGGGGCGGGGGACGGGGGACGGGGGACGGGGCGAGGGCAAGGCGAGGGGCGAAGGGCGGGGCGCAAGGCGAAGGGCGCGCCGCGAGGCGAGGCGAGGGGCGGGGCACGGGCAAGGCGGGGGCGGGGGGCGAGGTTTGACCGATGGCTGACAGGGGTGATCGGGATCGGTCTGCGACGAGGCGTTCTACTTGAGTTGACCGGCGGTGAGGCCGGCCTGCACCTGACGTTGGAACGCCACGTAGACGGCGAGCACCGGAAGCACCGCGATACTCAGCCCGGCGAACAGCCGAGCGTAGTCACCGGCGTAGCCCTGGCTGACCGAGAGCGCGAACAACCCCTGCGCCAGCATCCACTTGGACTCGTCGCCCTGCAACAGCACCTGCGGCAGCAGGAACTGGTTCCAGTGACTGAGGAAGTTGAAGATCGCGACACTGATCAATCCCGGACGCGCCATCGGCAGCATCACCCGGAAGAAGAGCCGGAAGTGACCGCAGCCGTCGACAAGTGCGGCCTCCGCCACCGAGGTTGGCAGGGTCCGGAAGAACGCGGTCAGGAAGAACACCGTGAACGGTAGCGAGTAGGCCGCGTACACGAGGATCAGCCCGAGCCAGGTGTTGAAGAGGCCGGCATTGCGGACCACGAAGAAGAGCGGCACCAGGGCGAGGAACACCGGGAACATGAGACCGCCGACGAACAGGTAGTAGACGGCCTGGCGGCCGCGGAACTCGTACCTGGCGAAGACGTACGCGGCGGTGGCACCCATCAGCATGGTGAGGCTGACCGAGCCGGTCACCACCACCAGGCTGTTGAGGAAGTACCGGCCGATGTGCGCGCCGGTCCAGGCCCGCGCCCAGTTGTCCCAGTGCAGGGCGTCGGGGAGGCCCCACGGGTCGGACAGGATCTCACCGTTGGTCTTGAACGAGCTGATGAACATCCACAGCAGCGGCAGTACGGTGAGCAGGCCCCAGAGCAGCAGGAAGCCGTGCGAGAGGGCGTTGGCCACGCCGAGTTCCCGGCGCACCGGGCGGTCCCGACGGGCGCTCGACGCCGGCCCGGCGACGGAACGGGTGGTCTGATCAAGAGTGGTCACGAGTACTCGATCCGTTCGCGCCGGCCGATGCGCAGCGACAGCACCGCCACCGAGAGGGTCAGGAAGAACATCACCACGCCGATCGCGGAGGCGTAACCGAACTTGGTCTCGCTGCCGAAGGCGGTGTCGTACATGCGTACGCCGATGACGTCGGTGGAGAAGTTCGGGCCGCCGTTCGTCATGAGCTGTACGAGGATGAACCCGTCCAGGGCGAAGATGGCCAGGTAGACCCAGGCGACCTGGACGGTGTCCCAGAGCAGCGGCAGGGTGACCCGGCGCAGGGTGGTGAACCGGGACGCGCCGTCGAGCAGCACCGCCTCGTAGATCTCCTTCGGTACGGCCGACATCGCCGCGCCGAAGAGCACCACGTAGAAGCCGACGTTGCTCCAGACCATCACCGCCAGTACGCACCAGAAGGCGGTCGCCGGGTCGCCGAGCCAGGTCGGCGCGGTCAGGCCGACGGCGTGTGCGGCGCTGGTGAGCAGGCCCTGGTTGGGGTGGTACACCTCTTTCCAGAGCAGCGCGATGATCACCACGGAGAGCACCTGCGGGAAGAAGTAGACGGTGCGGTAGAGCGCGCCGCCGCGTACGCCGGTCACGCCGGCGCTGCCCTTGCGCCCGCCCAGGGCGAGCATGGTGGCGAAGAAGAGCCCGAGCACGATTGTCAGCACCGGCACCAGGGCCAGCAGGATCACGTTGTTCTTCAACGCGTTCCACACGTAGTCGTCGTGCCAGAGGGTCTTGAAGTTGGCCAGGCCGACCGGGTTGGCGTCCGCCGAGTAGCCGAGCCAGTCGGTGGTGGAGATCTGGAACGCCTGGAGGTACGGCGAGACGACGAAGAACACGTACAGGAGCACCGGTGGCACCAGGAACGTGACGATCAGCGGCCACTTGCCATGTTTCACGGGGAGGACCTTTCCGTGGGGGTGCGGCCGGTGGGGGCACATCTCCCCCACCGGCCGGGCGGTCAGGCCGCTCGCTTGTACTTCTTGACCGAGCTGTCCTGGGCGATCGAGTCGGCGCCCTTCTGGCACTGGTCGAGGAACTCCGCGGGGCCGATGCGGCCGCTGAAGAACTCGCCGCACGCCGCGTCGACGAGGTTGCGCTCCAATTTGCGGTAGAAGTTGTTGTAGACCCAGTTGAAGCCGTTGGCGCCGGACGCGTCGAGGGCCTTGACCACGGTGTTCAGCCCGTACGGCAGCTCGACGCCCTCGGTGGCGCCGGCGACGACGGTGAGACTGGCGACCTTCTTCGTGAAGTCCTGGGCGCCCTTCTTGGAGAGCATGGTCCGGAAGTACTCCAGACCACCGGCGATGTTGCGGGCCTTGGCCGGCACCATGAACGGTTCCCCGGCGGTGCCCCGGATCGCCTCGAACGGCAGTTTGTCGCCGCTGCCCAGGCTCGGCGTGGGCGCGATGGTCATGTTGAACCCGGCCGGGGTGACGTCCTTCTGCTCGCTCTCCAGCCAGGAGCCGCAGGAGATGAAGGCGGCCTTGCCCTGGCACCAGGCGGTCTGCGACTGCTTGTGGTCGAGGCCGGGCGAGCCCTCCAGGATGTACTTGTCCTTGACGATCTGGTGCCAGGCGTCGGCGGCGGCGCGCATCGAGTCGGACTTCCAGGCGTTGGGCTCCAGGTTGTCGATGGCGGTCGCCACCGACGGGCCGCCGAACTTGATCGCCGTGGAGATCAGGGGCCAGCTCATGTAGCGCGGGTGCAGGCCGGCGTACGTCCAGGGGGCGATGCCGGCGGCCTTGATCTGCTTGCAGAGCGCGATGTGCTCGTCCCAGGTCTTCGCGTACGACCAGCCGCGGTCGGCGAAGAGCTTGGCGGAGTGCCAGATGCCGTAGGCGGTGTAGGTGTAGTTGAGCACCAGGAACGTGCCGTCGTAGGAGCCGACCTCGACCGCGCCGGGCAGCAGGGTGTCCTTGACCGTCTTGCCGGGGATGTCGAGGCTCGGGGCGGCCAGCAGCTCGTCGAGGCCGGCGAGGGCCTTCTGGCTGACCAGGCCGTTGAAGTCGATCTGGCCGGAGCCGGAGTTGTTGACCACGTCCGGTGGGGTGCCGTCGACGAAGCGCGGCTGGAGCGTCTTGCTGATCTCCTGGGTGGACGAGTGCGTGATCTTCGCCTTCGGGTACTTCTCGGTGTACATGGCCTCGTGGGCCTTGGCGTACTCCTCACCGAACCCGCCACCGAAGATCACCACCTCGAGTGGGGCGTCCTCCTTCACGCCGAGTGGGTTCTGCGCGCTCTTGGTGCCCCGGTAGGTCTCGGCATCGTTCTTGTCACCGCCACCGCTGGTGGCACAGCCGGACAGCAGACCAGCGGCGGGGGTGGCCAGGAGGCCGGCGGCGGCACTGCGCCGAAGGATGTCACGCCTGTTCATGGGTTCTCCTCGGGTCGGGTCGGGCGGATCGCCGGTGTGCGGGGGTGGCGTCAGCCGCGCGAGGCTTGGTGGTTCTCTTCAGTTAATGCCCTGTTGCTGAAGAATTTCTACGACAGCCGGGCCCGGACTTCAAGTCCTGAAGGCCGAACCGTTATCACCACCAGCCGCGCCGAGCGCCGAACGCCGCCGGTCAGACCCCGCCACCACCCGCGGGGACCGACACCGCCGGGCCGCCCCTTCCCGACCATTCGGGGGTACGCCGACAAGGCCGGCCCGCCTCTCGGCGGACCGACCCGGTGGTCTCGACAGCGGCGTCCGTCAGGTCTGGGTGGGGAAACCGAGGTTGACCCCACCGTGCCGCGGATCCAACCAGCGGCTGGTGACGACCTTGCCCCGGGTGAAGAACCGCACCCCGTCCTCGCCGTGCGCGTGCAGGTCGCCGAAGAGGGAGGACTTCCAGCCGCCGAACGAGTGGTACGCCATCGGCACCGGGATGGGCACGTTGATCCCGACCATGCCCACCTCCACCTCGTGCTGGTAGCGCCGGGCCGCACCACCGTCATTGGTGAAGATCGCCGTGCCGTTGCCGTACGGGCTGGCGTTGACGAGGTTCACCGCCTCGTCGTACGAGCCGACCCGGACCACGCTCAACACCGGCCCGAAGATCTCGTCGGTGTAGATCGACATGTCCGGGGTCACCCGGTCGAACAGGGTGGGGCCGAGCCAGAAACCGTTCGGGTCCCCGTCCGGCGTCACGTCCCGACCGTCCACCACCGGCACCGCACCGGCGGCCACACCGGCCTCCAGGTAGGAGCGCACCCGCGCCGCGTGCGCGGCGGTGACCAGCGGACCCATGTCGCAGCCCCGTCGGCCGTCGCCGGTACGCAGACCCCTCACCCGGGCGGCGATCCGCTCGACCAGCGCGTCCGCCACCGGCTCCACCGCCACCAGCACCGAGATGGCCATGCACCGCTCCCCCGCCGAGCCGAACCCGGCGTTCACCGCCGCGTCGGCGGCCAGGTCCAGGTCGGCGTCGGGGAGCACCACCATGTGGTTCTTCGCCCCACCGAGGGCCTGCGCCCGCTTGCCGGTGGCCGTCGCGCGCTGGTGGACGTACCTGGCGACCGGAGTCGAGCCGACGAACGACACCGCCCGCACCTCCGGGTGGTCCAGCAACGCGTCGACCGCCTCGGCGTCGCCGTTGACCACGTTGAACACCGCGTCGGGCAGACCCGCCTCGGCGAACCACTCGGCGAGCAGCAGCGCCGCGCTCGGGTCCTTCTCGCTCGGCTTGAGCACCACCGCGTTGCCGCAGGCCACCGCCACCGGCACGAACCACAGCGGCACCATCACCGGGAAGTTGAACGGGGAAATCACCGCGACCACCCCGAGCGGCTGCCGGATGGTGTAAGAGTCGACCTCGGTGGAGACGTTCTCGCTGAACGCCCCGCGCAGCACCGACGGCAGGCCGCAGGCGTACTCGATGACCTCCAGGCCGCGCTGCACCTCGCCGGCGGCGTCGGCGAGCACCTTGCCGTGCTCGGCCGTGATCACCTCGGCGAGCCGGTCCCGGCGGGCGTGCACCAACTCCCGGAAGGCGAACAGCACCGCCGACCGCCGGGCCAGCGACGCGTCGCGCCAGTCGCGGGCCGCACGGGTAGCGGCCCGCACCGCGACGTCGACGTCCGCGGTCGAGGCCAGCTCGACCTCGGCGGTACGCCGGCCGGTGGCCGGGTCGAACACGTCGCCGCGCCGCTCGGAGGCGCCACCGACCCGCTTGCCGTCGACGAAGTGACCGATGCTCACGCCGCCACCCCCGCCGCCGCACGGATCGCGTCGACGAGGATCGCCAGGCCCTCCCGGGCCTCCTCCTCGGTAAGCGTCAACGGTGGGCCCATCCGCAGCACGTTGCCGTAGAGCCCGCCCTTGCCGGTCAGCAGACCACCCTCCCGGGCGGCCTCGAAGACCGAGTTGGTAAGCGCCGGGTCCGGCTCACCACCGCCCGGTCGGACAAACTCGACGCCGAGCATCAGCCCCTTTCCGCGTACCTCGGCGACGCAGTCGAGCCCGCCCACGGCGGACCGCAGGCCGTCGGCGAGGATCGCGCCGACGCGGGCCGCGTTCGCCTGCAGGTCGTGCGCGGTCAGGTAGTCGAGCACCGCGTTGCCGGCCGCCGTGGAGATCGGGTTGCCGCCGAACGTGGAGAAGCTGATGGCCGGCACCGCCTGGAGCACCTCGGCCCGGCCGACCACCCCGGCCAGGGCGAACCCGTTCCCGACGCCCTTGGCGAAGGTGAGCAGGTCCGGGGTGACGCCGTGCGCCTGGTAACCCCAGAAGTGCTCCCCGGTACGCCCCCAACCGGTCTGCACCTCGTCGGCGATGAACAGGATGCCGTGCTCGTCGAGGACCTTCTTCCAACCGGCGAAGAGCCCGTCCGGCGGGTGCACGAAGCCGCCCACGCCCTGGATCGGCTCGGCGATCAGCGCGGCCACGTCACCCGCGGTCTGGGTGGCAAGCACCTCGCGCAGGTCCTCCACCGCCGCGTCGACCTGCTGGTCGGCGCTGAGCCGGGCCAGCAGACCGCGCACCCGGTCACCCGAGTGCAGCCAGGCCACCTGGAGCGGGTTGAGGCCGCTTGCCGACCAGGTGCGGTTGCCGGTGACGCCCATCGCCGCGTACGACCGGCCGTGGTAGCTGTTGCGGACGGCCAGGATCTGGTGCGAGCGGCGGTGGTTGGTGGCGACGAGCAGGGCCGCCTCGTTTGCCTCGGTGCCGGAGTTGGTGAAGAACACCCGGGCGTCCGGGATGCCGGAGCGCTCGGCGATCTTCTCGGCCAACTCCACCTGTTGGCGGATCAGGTACAGCGTCGACGTGTGCACGATGCCGGTCGCGAGCTGCCGCTCGACGGCCTCCCGGATCTCCGGGATGTCGTACCCGATCATGTTGGTCAGCACGCCGCCAAAGAAGTCCAGGTAGCTGCGCCCCTGCGCGTCGGTGACCCGGCGGCCCGAGCCGGAGACCAGCTCGATCGGCTCGGCGTAGTACAGCGGCATCCAGGACGGGAGCACGGCGCGGTGCCGGGCCAGCAGGTCGTCGGTCATCGTGGCAACCTTTCAGCGGCGTTCGTGGATACCGCACGCTCCCACCGCCGGCCGACGCGAACAACTGTCACCGTGTAGCGCAAGGACCTCCCCACCTGACAGCCCGCAATACCCGGCGGGGGCGCACCGGCAGGTGCAGGGCGACGGCGATCACCGCGAAGGCCGCCCAGGCGGCGCCCAGCGCCACTGCCGACGAGACGTCCTGAAGGTAGTGGTACGCGGTGAGGAAGCCGACCAGCGCGAGGCTGTTGCGGGCGAAGTGCCTGCTGAACTCGGCCAACTGCCGGCGGGCCTCGACCGCGACCAGCACCCCCGAGTACGGGAACGTCACCACCATGCCGCGCAGCACGGCACCGAGCAGTTGGGTGAGGACCGCCCCGACGAAGATCACCACCAGCTTGAGCAGCGCCGGCAGCCCGTCCGGGCGGGTCTGCGTGCCGGGCACCGCCGCCGCGGCAGCGGCCACCTCCTCGGCGGAGGCGACCCGCCGGCGGGCACGACGACGCAACCACAGGACTGTCGCCAGCCAGAGCACGAGCGTGCCGGCCAGGGCCACCTCGAACGGGATGTCGACGGCCAGCAGACCGGCACTCAACGCCACGTACCCGGCGATCCCCGCCCCGTCGGCGAGCAGGATCGGCCAACGCCACCGCTGGTGGGTGACCGCCACGACGACGAAGAAGAGATTGAGCCCGAGCACGCCGAGCACCTGCGGGCCCTCCACCCGGTGACCGGTGGTGACCAGGGCGAGCGTCATCGGCAGCGGCAGGCTGTAGACAAGAGCCCGGAGCCGGACGGAGCGGATCACGCTCACCGCCCAGACCACCGCCGTCACCAGCAGGACCGCGCTCCACGTCATGGCTCGCCCGTTCCCGCCCCGGTGGAGGCCGTCAGTCCTGGAAGGTCGCGGCGTTCGCGCACAGGTCGAACACGCGGGTGAGCCTGGCGACGTCCGTCCGGTTGACCGAGAACTGATTCTCGCCGATCTCGCCGTGTGCGGTCATGTGGGCCTCCCAGCAGCTCGACCCGTCCCAGAGGGTCAGATTCACGTGCAGGTGCGGGCTGACCACCCCGAGCGGCAGCAGACCCACCCGTGCCCCGGCCGCGCGCTGCTTCTCCACCAGGGCGGACAACTCGTCGGTCAGCGTGGCGTAGACGAAGACCCGCGTGATCTGCACACCCCGTTGCAGGGCCTCCACGTTCGCCTCCCAGTAGCGCCGGCCGATCTCGCTGCGCCACCAGCTCAACTCCCCGCTCACCCGGGGCATCACGTTCGTCACCCCGTCCAGCCGGTGCGCACAGGTCCGGGTCGCGCCGAGCAGGTCCTCGTCCTCGTCGCCGCGCCTGATGATCCGACCGTCCGCGAGCTGCTCGGCCTCCAACCGGAACTGCTCGTACCGCCGCTGCGCCTCCACCGCCACCCGGGTGCCAGCGTGCTGCTCAGCCGCCTCCCGCATGGCCCCGGCCAGCTCCGTGGTGGCGCCGACCAGCCAGGGCGGGCCGTCCAGCAGGGTACGCAGGTGGAAGCGACGCTCCGCACGGGCCAGCGAGTCGACCAGGAGCGAGATGGTGATGCCCATCAGGCCGGCCAACAGCGACTCCACACCGGAGGCGGCGTTGCTCAGGTCGAGCGCGATGCTGAGACTTACCGACAGCGCGATGCCGACCAACGCCACCGGGTCGGTGTGCGCCACCAGCCGGACGAAACCCGCGCCGGAGCCGCCGCCCTCCCGGAACCGCTGACCTGTCCCGTCACGGGTCATCGAGATCCCCCCATCGGCCGCTCCCGCCAGCGTAGACAGCAACCACAACCAGCAGCCCGGACGCGACGGGCGGTAGCATCCGGCAGGTGCAGGAAGCGGACACGGCGTCGTCGGCCGGGACGGACGAGGAGCGGCCCACGGCGCAGGTTCGGGCCTGGGTCAGCTCCACCCCGCTGCGCGGTCTGGTCGCCCACTTCGGCGGGACGTGGCCCGACGGCCACCTCACCGAGGTGCTCCGTTTCCTCGACGAGTTCTCCGCCCAGCACTGGGACTTCCGGGGCGGCCGGGAGCGGCCCGACGCCCGGGAGCCCGACCTCGACCCGGCCACCGCGACACTCGTGCTCGACGCGGCCGCCGCGCTCGGGCTGATCCACCCGGTGCCACCGGCCCGGTCGGCGTACGCCCACCTGCTGGTGCTCGGCGGCCTGGCACACGCCTGCGTACGCCGCGTCGCCTACGCCGCGCACCTGCTCCGCGCCGGCCTGCCGGTGAGCGGCGAGGTCGCCGTCCTGGGCAGCTTCCGGCCGCTGTCGGACTGGGAACGCCGCACCCTCGCCGACGCGGGCCTGCCGGCCGACGACACCGAGGTGGACGTGCTGGACACCGCCGTCCGCCGGGTGTTCGAGGTGACCGCCCCGGCGGAGCAGGCCGGCGTCGACGCCGGCCACCCGCACCACTCCTGGTCGTCGCGGACCTACCGACCGAACGGGCTACCACCGATCCGGGTGCTTGCCGCACCGTCCAGCGAACCCGACCGGCGACGCGCGCACACCGCCGACACCCAGCGGTTCTGGGCCGGCCACGTCCGGCTCGCCCCGGGCGACGACGTGCTGATGGTCACCGCGCCGATCTACGTGCCGTTCCAGCACGGCGACGCGCTGCGCACCCTCGCCGTGCCGTACGGCTGCGCCATCGACACCGTCGGCGTGGACCCCACGCTCGCCGACCTGGCGGTGCTGCCCGAGCAGACCCTCACCCCGGGGCGCTACCTCCAGGAGATCCGCTCGGCGATCCGCGCGATGCGCGCCCTGCACACCGCCCTGACGCACCCGGCGTGACACCGGCGCCGCGGGCCGCTCAGGCGAAGACCAGCAACGGGTCGTTCTCCGCGCGAACGCCGACGAAGCAGGCCGCCGAGGTACGGCAGCCCTCCCGCACCTCGCGGACGCCGTGCATCCGGCCCGCCTCGAACATCACCAGATCGCCCTTGCCGGGCAGCACGGTGTCCAATGGTGGACCGACACGTTCGGGTTCGATGCCGTAGTCGAACGGGTCGGTCTTGAGCGCCACGAACTCCTCCTCGGACAGGATCCCCCAGAAGTCGATCTCGCCACCCGCGCCCGGCTCCGGCACCTCCAGGTAGATGTTCACCCCCAACCGCCGATCCAGCCGGTACGCGTCGAGCAGCGGGATCTGTCGGCGGTCGATGTGCGGGCGGCCCCGACCACCGGGCGTCATCCGGCGCAGCACACCCGGCAGCATCATGCGGCCGTCGTGCCGCCCGACCGTCGCCCCGTACGGCCACATCTCATCCAGGTCGAGCCGAATCAGGTCGGTCGGTGACTGCTGCTCCGCGAACACCTCGTGACGGATCAGCCGGGTCGTGTCGGCCGCGGTGTCCAGGTAGCGCCGGACACTGTCGCCACCGTTCGCCACCTCGCCCATCGACGTGCCGACGCTTGTGAACTCCTTGGTGAGCAGGAAGTTCGCTTCGTCGACGGCGCGGACCACCCGGGGCAACGCGGCGTCGCACTGCTCCGGCGGGTAGTACTCCTGGTGCCAGATCACGTCGATCTCACCGATCGCCAACTCCCGCAGCGACTCGGCGGTCAGTCGGTCCCGGCGACGTAGTTGCTCGCTCACATCAACTCCTCGTCAGGCTGGCTGCGGAACTGGAGCGGGACCTCGACGTCCCGTCCGTCACTCGCCACGAAGCTTCCTGAGGTCGGTCTCGGCCCGGACGGTGTCCGGGTGGTCGTCGCCGAGAATCCGCCGCCGGTCCGCGACCACCCCGGACAGCACCTTCTCCGCCTCGGCGGCGGCGCCGGTGGCGATGAGACACTCGGCCAGGGTGTGCCGGGCGGCGATCATCGCGACGTGCTGAACCTGCCGCTTGGCGCTGTCCGTCGAGAGAATCTCGCGGAGGTCGACGAGGGCCTCCTCGACCTCACCCTCGCGCAGCCGGCACAGGTCCAGGGTGTGGCGCACCGTCAGGGTCTCGAAGTGGTCCGGCGCCCAGTGCCGCAGGCGGATCTCCAGAATCTCGGTCAGCTCCGCATGGGCGTCGGCGTACCGCCCCTGGTAGACGATCGCACGGGCCAGGCTGTGCCGCGCGGTCATGGTGTCCCGGTCCTCGGGGCCGCGCACCCGGTACTCGGCCTGGACGATGTCGCGTAGCTCGGCCTCGGCGTCGCGCCACCGACCCTGTTCCAGGATCGTCCGGGCCAGCTTGTGCCGACTGGCCAGGGTGTTGCGGTGCTCCCGTCCGAGTCGCGCCTCCCGAGCCGGGATGATGGCGCGCAGCTCGGCCTCGGCCCAGCTCAGATGCCCCTGCTCCAGCGCCGCCCGGGAGCGTTCGTGGCGCAGACTGAGCGCCGGCCGGTCGTCCAGGTCGACGCCGATGCGGCGACACCCCGCCAGGCAGAGATCCAGGAAGATCTCCGCCTGCCCGGGCAGGCCCACGGCCAGGATGTAGCGGGCGATCAGCCGGGCCAGATCGAGTGCGACATCCAGCAGGTCCGGCCGGGTGCGGGGCAGGTCGCCGCTGTCGAGGAAATCCAACACCGCGCCCATCGTGGGTGGTGCCAGCAGATGCCAGCTCGCCCACTTGTCCGGCTCGTCGGGATCGAACTCCTCCTCGCGAGGGCGGTCCGGGTCCCGCAGCCGCAGCGCGTCCAGCAGACCGAGCACCAGTTCGTGGTATTCCGCCCGAGCGGCCACCACGTCGGGTAGGTCCCGGATCAGCTCGCGTACCAACGGGTGCAGGGTGACCACGTGGGCGACCGGAGACTGGGCCGGCAGTGACTCGATCACCCCGAGGTCGACAAGCGCGAAGTCCGCAAGCGAACGGAGGACCTCACGCAGCCGGTCCTCGCCGATCTCACCGATCAGCGGCGAGGCCGACAGCCGGACCGGGTCGAGCAGCACGGCGTAGGGAATCGGCGCGTCACCGAGACAGGCCAGCAGGCGCAGCACCGGCCGCGCCTGGTCGAGCCCACGCCCGGCGAGCAGGTCCAGCGACATCTCCCAGGACTGCACCACCGGACGGACGGCCATGTCGAAGCCGCTGGAGCCGTTGCGCCGGACGCCGGTGCCGGAGCGCCTGTCCAGTGCCTCCCGGTAGTCGTCGTAGGTACGGACCGAGGAGCGGGTGGTGCCGACCGGGATGCGGTTGGCCTCCGCGAGGTAGGTGCCGGCGCCGCGCAGCGCCAACGGGTGCCCCTTGAGCCGGGCGGCGAGCCCCCGCGCCTGGGTCAGCGTGCCGGGGGCCGCGTCGGCGAGGTCGACGAGCACCTGTGCGCCGTCCTCCGGCGACAACTCGTTGACCAGGTACATCGTGGACCACTCGCCCCACGTGTCCCGCCTGCCGTCCCGGGTGGTGACCAGGACCAGCCCGTTGGGGGTACGCGGCTGGCGGAACCAACCCGTGCCGTCGGCGACCCGCCCGTCGGCGGGGGCCAGCAGAGTCGGTTCGTCGGCGTTGTCGAAGATCAGCAACCAGGGCCGGGGAGAGTTGTTCAACAGGTCCCAGACCAGCTCCACCGGGCTGCGGGCCTTTCCGGCCCAGGCGAGGTCGAGCTGGTTCTCCGGAGCCTGGAGCTGGCCCGCGACCTCGCGCATCCCAGCGCTGACCCGCGCCGAATCCTTCGCCGAGATCCACCAGACCAGCCGGCCACGTTCCTCGAGCTGGCGGGCCACCTCCTGAGCCGTGAGGCTCTTGCCGCAGCCGCCCAGCCCCCAGAGGATCTGCGTGGCCTCCTCCGGAGCGCGCACGGTGCCGGCGGGCGGCTCGGCGGCCCGCAGGATCGTCTCGACCAACTCGTCGCGCCCGCGCAGCGGCAGCCGGTTACGGCGAGGCGGGATGATCGAGAATCCGGTGCCCTGCGCCGGCGCGGTCATCGGCCCGGCTCCGTGCGGCCCGTCTCCCTTCGACGCGTCTCCGGGCGGCCCGTCAGGACGCGGGCCGACCGGGTCCGGCCGGGCCGGTGCAGGGTGTGGCGACGGTGGGTCATCTGGCCTCCCGGAGGGGCGTGACGGCAGGCTCCACGATGGTCGGTCACGCCGAGGGGTGGCGGCCGACCGCGTGATCCGTAACCCAGACACTACCCGCTGAAGCACACACCAACACCGCACGTAGCCGCACCAACATGAAAGATGCAGTCCCGTCGGCGGGACGGCCGGTGGTCGCCGCTGAACGGTGGATCCCAGAGGGCAGATTCGGGTGCCGCGACTACCGTGGACCCATGTCGATTGTGGATTCCCTGGCGACCGTCATGGCTGACTGGGGCGTCGACTGGGGATCGGTCCCGGACTGGTTCGGCGGCCTCGGGACCGTCGGCACACTCCTCTTCGGCGTGCTCAGCCTGCGCCGCGAGTTGCAGGCCCGGCGGCGCGAGGACCGGGCCGCGCAGGCCCGACAGGCGCGGCTGGTCTCCAGCACCACCCGCACCGAGGGCAAGGGCGTCCTGCGGGTGCGGGTCGCCAACGACAGCGACGGGCCGGTCTTCGACCTGGCCCCCACACCGGTGGTGCACACCGGCGACCCGGGCCCCGGCGGCCGTCACGTGCCGGTGGCCACCGTGACCGGTCCCGTCGACCGGCTCGACGGCGGGGCCGCCGCGGAGCTGTTCATCACCGTCGACCGCAGCGTCGACCTCAGCGGGTACGCGTCGGCGACGGTGCGGCTGTGCTTCACCGACCAGCAGGGCAACCGGTGGCAGCGGGAGGGGACCGGCCCACCACAGCCCGACCTCGGTGACGAGGTGGTGCCGGCCCGCCGTTCCTGGCTGCGCCGGCGTCGGTCACGCTCCCGCTGAGCCGACCCGCCGAACCGCGGGCAGGTCGTCGAGGGATCAGCCGGCGGTGTCGGCGACGGCCTGGGCGAAGACCTCGGAACGGTGCTCGAAGTTGCGGAACCGGCCGTAGCTGGGCGCGGCCGGGGACAGCAGCACCACCCCGCCGGCCGGGGTCACCTCGCGGGACAGCCGGACCGCGTCCACCAGGTCGTCGACAAGTTCGGTACGCACCTTCGGCAGCCCGGCCAGCACCTCGACGATCCGGGTGCCGCTGTCCGGAATCCCGATCACCGTCAGCTCCCGCTCGGCCAGGTGCTCGGCAAGCGGCGTGTAGTCCAGACCCCGGTCGTTGCCCCCGACAATCACCGTCAACGGCCGCCCGTCGTACGCGTCGATGGCGTGCATGGCCGCGTACGGGCTGGTGGCCAGGGTGTCGTCGACGAAGGTCAGCCCGGACGGGTCGGTGATCTCGGTGAGCCGGTGGGCCAGCCCCTGGAACTCGGCGACCGCGACGGCGAGGTGGTCCCTGTTGCCCACCACGTCGACGCCGAGCGCGTCGAGCACGGCGAGCGCCACGCAGAGGTTCCCCTCGTTGTGCCGGCCGACGAGCGGCAGCACGGCACGCGGGAAGAGCGGCTGGGCACCGAGGTGGAACCACGGCGTGCCGTCGGCCCCGGTGGCGACATGGGTGGTGTCGGGGCTACCGGCCCGGACCGCCGGCAGCTCCCCCAGCTCCGCGGCGAGCCGCGGGTCGCCGCCGTTGACCACGATCGTCTGCGGGTCGTGGGCGAGCAGGTTGAGCTTGTCCCGGTAGTACTCCCGTTCCCCGCCGTGCGCGTCCAGGTGCTCGGGGAACAGCGCGGTGACCACCGCCACCCGGGGCGAGTCGGTGAGGTCGCTGCACTGGTAGCTGGACAGCTCCAGCACGTACAGCTCCGCGTCCGGCAGATCCAGGGTCGGCACCCCGATGTTGCCGCCGAAGACGTTCGGCCGGCCCAGCGCGGTGAGCAGGTGACTGATCAGGCTGGAGGTGGTGCTCTTGCCCTTGCTTCCGGTGACCCCGACGGTGCGCGCGGCGTGGTCGGCCATCCACAGCGCGGTGCCCTGGGTCACCATGACGCCACGGCGGCGCAGCTCGACAAGCCACGGGTGGGTCTGCGGCACACCCGGGGACCGGACCACCACGTCCGCGGCGGCAAGCCGTTCGAAGCCCGCCTCACCGGTGACCAGCGGCGCCGCCTCGGCCAGCGGGCCGTCCCACGGCAACGACAGGAAGTTCGCGCTGTCGTCGACGGCGACCAGCTCGGCCGGGCCGTGCGCGGCGATGGCGGTCACAGCGGCCCGGCCCTCCCGACCGGTGCCCCAGACGGCGACGGTACGTCCGCGCAGGTCAGACAGGCGCACGGGGCTCTCCTCTGGGGTCACGGCGGCGGCAGGACGGGCCCGGTCCGGACACGGCCGGACGAACCAGGGCCTAGTATGGCGTGTGCCCAACGAGCAGCTCCGGCGGATGGACGCCTTCACCTTCCCGTCCTACTCGATCGACTTCGCCACCGGCGAGGTGTTGTTCGACTACGCCCTGACCGGCCCGGCCGGCGAGCAGCGGTTCACCGAAGTGATCACGCTTCCGCTGCCGGCGGAGCCACCCTCGGACGAGACCGTGGCGACCCTAAACCGGGTGCTGGAGGTGCTGCACCTAGTCGCCGGGGTCAGCTACTACAAGGCCGCCGCGCCGCCCCGGCTCGTGCTGCCGGCGCCGCTGGGCGCGGCCACCGTCGACTACGTCACGGCCGTCTACACCAAGGGCCTCGCGGAGTACGCGTACCGCAACCAACTGCCGCACGTGCTCACGCTGCGCCCGGAGGTGCCGGCCGGCTCCCCGTCGACCCCCCGGGTGTACGACGACTCGGACCGCCGCCCGCTCTCGGCGGTCGGTGGCGGCAAGGACTCCATCGTCAGCCTGGAGGCGCTGCGCCGCGCCGAGTTGGACCCGGTGCCGTTCTCGGTCAACCCGAACCACGTGATCGTCGCCGTCAACGAGGCCTCCGGGCTGGTCCCCCTCGCCGCCCGACGGCGCATCGATCCGGTGCTGTTCGACCTGAACGCGGCCGGCGCGCTGAACGGGCACATCCCGGTCACCGCCATCAACTCCCTCATCGCGGTGGCCACCGCCGTCCTGCACGGGCTGGGCCCGGTGGTGATGTCCAACGAGCGTTCGGCGTCCGACCCGAACCTGGTCTGGGACGGTCACGAGATCAACCACCAGTGGTCCAAGGGCGTCGAGGCGGAGGGGCTGCTGCGGGCGTCGCTGGCCGAGCACGCCGGTCTGACCGACCCGTACTTCTCCCTGCTCCGGTCCCTGTCCGAGCTGCACATCGCCCGACTGTTCGCCGAGTTCACCCGGTACGACGCCGTGGTGACCAGCTGCAACCAGGCGTTCAAGCTGCGCGACGCGAGTGAGCGCTGGTGCCGGGACTGCCCGAAGTGCCGGTTCGTCTTCCTGGCGATGGCGCCGTTCATGCCCCGGGAGCGGGTGGTGGGCATCTTCGGCGGTGACCTGCTCGCCGACGAGTCGCAGATCCCCGGCTACCGCGAGCTGCTGGGCGTGGACGGGCACAAGCCGTTCGAGTGCGTGGGCGAGGTCGAGGAGTCGGTGGTGGCCCTCGGCCTGCTCGCCGAGCAGGACCAGTGGCGCGACGCCCCGGTGGTCCAGGCCCTGGTCGACGCCGTCCCGGAGACAGCCTGGTCCACGGTCGCCCACTCGGACGTCTTCACCCCCGGCGGCCCCAACCACATCCCCCCCACCTACCACAAGGCCCTGCACCTTCTCATGTGACACGGCACGGCCCGACGCCTCGGAACCCGGGGGTCGACGCGGCGCTCGCGTTGCCCACGGGGACCAGCACGTATTCGCGGCGTCCGGCGGTGACGTGTGTGTCGCTGGTCCTTTGGAGCTGATGCCGTAGACGAATCAGCCTGGCCGGCCACGTCGAAGCCAGGCGGCACGCCGAAGCCAGGCGGCACGCCGAAGCGTGAGGCGGGGGTTACGGAGCTCGGACTGCTTCCAGGGCCAGTAGGGCCACGTGCAGGGACAGGGTGGCCTCTACCGAGTCGAGGTCCACGTTGAGGACGCGGGCGATGCGGGCCAGACGTTCGTAGAACGCCGGCCGGGACAGGTGGGCGGCGGCGGCACCGGCGGACTTGTTGCGCCCCTGCTCCAGGTACGCGCGCAGGGTGTCGAGCAGCCGGTCCCGGGGGTGCCGGGCGTCGTACTCCAGCAGCGCCCCGAGTTCGCGCTCCACGAACGTCTGCAGGCGGGGCTCGTCGCGCAGCAGGTGCAGCAGCCCGGCCAGCCCGACGTGCGGCAACCGGAAGATCGGCAGGTCACGCCGGTCCCGACGGGCCGCCTCGGCGATCTGCCGTGCCTCGACGAGCGACCTGCGGGCCTCCCGCAGACTCCCCACACCCGATCCGGCGGCGACGATCACGGCAGCCGGGTCGACACCCCGGGCCGGGTCGACACCGACGGTGGACGCGCGGCCGGTGCCGGCGTCGAGGCGTACCCGACGAAGGGCGCTGGCGAACGCGGACAGCGCGCGGTCCTCGGCGGCCGGGTCCGGTAGGGCCAGCAGCGCGCCCACCGAGTTGTCGTCGACGGCGCTTGTCAGCGCGGTGAGCTTCGCCTCCCGCAGGGCCTGGCCGACCGCTTCGGAGAGGTCCCGCAGCCGGGCCTGGCCGGCCTCGGGGCCGGCCTCTCCGGCGGCGTCGTCGGCGCGGTGCCGGACCATCACGCCGACCAGGTGGCGACGGTCGAGCATCACGCCGAGCGCCTTGGCGCGCAGCCCCACCTCGTCCACCGGGCGGGAGTGGTCGAGCAGCGCGGTGAGCAGGGTGCGGTGGATCTGCCGTTCCAGGCCCTCGGCGTCGCGGCGGATCAGCCGACCCAGCGCGAGGGTGGACGCGGCCCGCTCGATCAGGATGGTGAGCCGGGTCGGCGTGCCGGCGGTCGGTTCGACGGCCTGGGCGCTCGGCACGTCCCCGCTGGCCGGCCAGCGCAGCAGTAGTCGCCCCCAGTCCTGCCCCCGGGCGCCGACGGTGGTCACCAGCCAGCCGCTGTCCGCGTCGTACGCGGTCCGCCCGGCCGGGCGGATCCGCCGGGAGTGCTGCTCCCAACCGTCCAGGAGCAGCTCGGCGCTCTCGCCCGCCGGGTCGTACCCGAGCACCTGCCGGGACAGGTTCTCCAGCACCACCGGGCATCCGGAGAGTTCGGCGGCCTGGCGGATCACCTCGGCGGCGTCGGCGCCCTCCACGGACAGGTCGTTGAACCGCTGGTGGATCTCCTCGGTGGCGCGCAGCTCGGTGAGCTGCGCGTCGACGATCAGCGCGTGCACCGCCTCGGTGATCCGGACGAACGGGGTGGCCCGGCGCAGCTCCACCAGGGGCAGCCCCCGCCGCTCGGCGGCGGCGGCCATCACCCGGGGCACCCCGCTGACGTAGCGGCGGCCCAGCTCGACGACGAGACCGGAGACTCCGACGTCGGCGAGGTCACCGATGAAGGCGCGCAGCCCGGCGTCGTCCCCGGGCAGGCCGATGCCGGTGGTGAGGACCAGTTCGCCGCCGCCGAGCAGGGTGGCGATGTCCGGCACTTCCGCGACGTGCACCCAACGGACGGGCCGGTCCAACCCTTCGTCGCCGGCGACCACGCGCGGCGCGCCGTGACGGACCGGGCCCAGGGCGAGGACCTCACGGACGGTAGGGAACACGGCCGCCACGCTACCCTGCGTCACCGCCGATCTCGACGCGCCACCTGCGGCCGGGGTCAGTCGACGCCGAACTCCATCGCGGCGCGGTCGAGCGCCGCGTCCTCCGCCGAGGCGACGCCCCGGGAGGCGATGGCTTCCGCGCCACCCTCGGGCATCGCGCCGATCAGCCCGGTCGAGGCGGCCTGCGCGGCACCGATCATCCGCTGCGGGGTCCCGCCGCCGACCAGGCCGAGGGAGGCGTACTGCTCAAGCTTGGACCGGGAGTCGGCGATGTCCAGGTTGCGCATGGTGAGCTGGCCGATCCGGTCCGACGGGCCGAACGCCGAGTCCTCGGTGCGCTCCATCGACAGCTTGTCGGGGTGGTAGCTGAACGACGGGCCGGTGGTGTCCAGGATCGAGTAGTCCTCGCCCCGGCGCAGCCGCAGCGTGACCTCGCCGGTGACCGCCGTGCCGACCCACCGCTGCAGCGACTCACGCAGCATCAGCGCCTGCGGGTCCAGCCAGCGGCCCTCGTACATCAGCCGGCCGAGGCGGCGGCCCTCGTTGTGGTAGTTCGCGAGGGTGTCCTCGTTGTGGATCGCGTTGACGAGCCGTTCGTACGCGGCGTGCAGCAGCGCCATCCCGGGCGCCTCGTAGATGCCGCGGCTCTTGGCCTCGATGATCCGGTTCTCGATCTGGTCCGACATGCCCAGGCCGTGCCGACCGCCGATGGCGTTGGCCTCCAGCACCAGGTCGACGGCGCTGCCGAACTCCTTGCCGTTGATCGTGACCGGGCGGCCCTGGTCGAAGCCGACGGTGACGTCCTCGGTCGGGATCTCCACGGACGGGTCCCAGAACCGCACGCCCATGATCGGGTTGACCGTCTCGATGCCGGTGTCGAGGTGCTCCAGGGTCTTCGCCTCGTGCGTGGCGCCCCAGATGTTGGCGTCGGTGGAGTACGCCTTCTCGGTGCTGTCCCGGTAGGGCAGGCCGCGTTCCAGCAGCCACTCGGACATCTCCTTACGCCCACCCAGTTCGGTGACGAAGGCGGTGTCGAGCCACGGCTTGTAGATGCGCAGCATCGGGTTGGCCAGCAGGCCGTAGCGGTAGAACCGCTCGATGTCGTTGCCCTTGAAGGTCGAGCCGTCGCCCCAGATCTGCACGTCGTCGGCGACCATCGCCCGCACCAACAGGGTGCCGGTCACGGCGCGGCCCAGCGGGGTGGTGTTGAAGTACGCCCGCCCGCCGGTGCGGATGTGGAAGGCGCCGCAGGTCAGCGCGGCCAGACCCTCCTCGACCAGGGCGGCGCGGCAGTCGACCAGGCGGCCCAGCTCGGCGCCGTAACTGAGCGCGCGGCCGGGCACCGAGGCGATGTCGGGCTCGTCGTACTGGCCGATGTCGGCGGTGTAGGCGCAGGGAATCGCGCCCTTGTCGCGCATCCACGCGACCGCGACAGAGGTGTCGAGGCCGCCGGAGAAGGCGATGCCGACGCGTTCGCCGGTGGGCAGGGAGGTGAGAACCTTGGACACGGGGAAAATTATGCAATAGAACGCATGGCCATGCAAGCCGAAGTGGTCTACCCGCCGTCGAACGGCGTGTCGTCGCGGCTCAACTCCCAGAAGGCGACCGCCGCCGCGGCGGCGACGTTCAACGAGTCGACGCCACGCCGCATCGGCAGGACCACCCGCACGTCACTCGCCGCCTGGGCCGCCGCGGTGAGACCGGGCCCCTCCGCGCCGAGCAGCAACGCCGCCCGCTCGCGCTGCGCCGGGGTCAACCGCTGCATCGGTACGGCGTCCGGCGCGGGCGTCATCGCGAGCACCGTGAAGCCGGCCTCCCGCACCTGGTCCAGGCCGTCGGGCCAGCGGTCGAGCTTCGCGTACGGCAGCGCGAAGACCTCACCCATGCTGACCCGGACGCTGCGCCGGTACAGCGGGTCGGCGCACGTCGGCGAGAGCAGCACCGCGTCGACGCCGAGCGCGGCGGCCCCCCGGAAGATCGCCCCCAGGTTGGTGTGGTTGTTCACGTCCTCCAGGACGACGATCCGGCGCGCGGTGGCGAGCACCTCGGCCGCCGTCGGCAGGGGCCGGCGGTGGAACGACGCCAGCACTCCCCGGTGTACGTGGAAGCCGGTGGCCCGTTGCAGCACGTCAGGCGTCGCGGCGTAGACCGGCGCGTCGCCGGTGTCCAGGTCGGCGAGCTGGTCCACCCGTTTGGCGTCGACGAGGTACGACCGGGCCGGATAGCCCGCGCGCAGCGCCCGGCGCAGCACCAGCTCCCCCTCGGCGATGAACAGGCCGTGCGGCGGCTCCCAGCGGGTGCGCAGCTCGACGTCGGTGAGCGCCCGGTAGTCGGCGATCCGGTCGTCGTCGGGGTCGGTGATCTCGTGGACGGGCACCCGACGATTCTGCCGGACGCGGAGCAGCCCGCTTCGACGCCCGCCCGACGGGGTGTTTTGTCCGAAGAAGAAGGGGAATGACCCGCCCAGCGCGGGACTCGACGGGAAGGACCAGCCAGGTGAGCGCAGACCAGACGGCGCCCGACGAATCGGGCGCGCTGCCCCGACGTCCGACCGTCGCGGACCACATCGTGTCGCGACTGTTCAGCTGGGGCGTACGCCGTTACTTCGGCTATCCCGGCGACGGCATCAACGGCCTCACCTCGGCGCTGCAACGCACCAACGAGCGGGCCCAGTTCGTCCAGGTCCGCCACGAGGAGACCGCAGGCTTCGCCGCGTCCGCGCACGTCAAGTACGGCGGCGGCCCGCTGGGCTGCGCGCTCGTCACCAGCGGGCCGGGCGCCATCCACCTGCTCAACGGCCTGTACGACGCGAAACTCGACCACCAACCGGTGATCGCCCTGGTCGGGCACACCGCGACCACCGCCGAGGGCGGCGGCTACTACCAGGAGGTCGACCTGCTCGCCCTCTACAAGGACGTGGCCGCGGCGTTCCTCGCCCAGCTCGACCACCCGGCACAGGTACGCCACCTGGTCGACCGGGCGTGCCGGACGGCGCTGGCCCGGCGTACCGTCACCGCCCTGATCCTGCCCCTGGACATCCAGGACGAGCCGGCCGTCCCGAACCCGCCGCACGCGCACGGCTACTACCAGACCAGCAACGCGCCGAGCAGCACGCCGACGGTGCCACCGGAGGCGGACGTACGCCGAGCGGCCGAGGTGCTGCGCGGCGGGCAGCGAGTGGCCATGCTCGTCGGCCAGGGTGCCCTCGGCGCGCGCGACGAGGTCCGCGAGATCGCCGATCGACTCGGGGCCGGCGTGGCCACCGCGCTGCTCGGTTTCACCGCCGTCGACCACCGGGAGCCGTGGGTGACCGGAGCGATCGGGTTGCTCGGCACCCGACCGAGCTGGCAGCTCATGAACGGCTGCGACCGGCTGCTGATCGTGGGCAGCAACATGCCGTACTCGGAGTTCTACCCGCCACCCGGGCAGGCCCGCGCGGTGCAGATCGACCTGGACGGCACCCAGCTCGGGCTGCGGTACCCGACCGAGGTGAACCTGACCGGCGACGCCCGCCCCACGCTGCGGGCGTTGCTGAACGAGCTGGGCCCCGGCCCCGGCCCGACCGCCTGGCGGGCCGAGGTCACCGAGGCCACCTCCGCCTGGCGCCGGGTGCAACACGACCTGGCCGAGCAGACCGCCGACCCGGTCAACCCGCAGTTGCTCTTCCACACCCTCAACGAGCGGCTCCCCGACGACGTGCTGCTCGCCGTCGACTGCGGCACCACCACCGCCTGGTACGCCCGGCACATCCAGGTACGCCCCGGCATGCTGGCCAGCCTCTCCGGCACGCTGCTGTCCATGGGCGGCGCCATGCCGTACGCGCTCAGCGCCAAGTTCGCCCACCCGGACCGCCCGCTCGTCGCGCTGATCGGCGACGGTGCCATGCAGATGAACGGCGTCAACGAGCTGATCACCGTGGCAAAGTACTGGCGCAGCTGGGCCGACCCGCGCTTCGTGGTGCTGGTGCTCAACAACCGGGACCTGGCGTTCGTCAGCTGGGAACAGCGCTCCACCGAGGGGACGCCGATGTTCCCGGACAGCCAGCAACTGCCGGACATCGCCTACCATCAGTGGGCCGAGGTGCTCGGGCTGCACGGCGAGCTGGTCGACTCACCCGAGCAGGTGCGGGACGTCTGGGACCGCGCGCTCACCGCCGACCGCCCGGTGGTGATCAACGCCCTGGTCGACCCGGCCGAGCTGATGCTGCCACCACACTTCACCGTCGAACAGGCCCGCAAGACCGCCGCGGCGGTGCTGCGCGGCGACACCGACTGGGCCGGAATCATCCGCCGCGGCCTCCCGGCCACCCTGGCCAGCTACCGCCCCCGCCGCCGCCAGCCCTGACCCCCACCCCAGGCCGTCGATCATGGAGTTGTGGTGGTAGACAAAAGACCCGATGCTCAACATAACGGGCACCACAAGTCCATGATCGACGAAGCGAGTGCACCTAGCCTCGGCGGTTCAGCCAGCGTTCCAGGGGGGACAGGGGGTCGTCGTTCTGGTTCGGCGGGCTCTGCGGGGGCTTGGGGCGCTCGACCGGGCGGTGCGGCTCGCCGGCCAACTCCTTGCTGGGCGCCGCGAACGCCTTCTCCGGCTGGCCCTTCACCGCGCTGGCGATGACCCGGGCGACCGCGTCGATCACCTTGCTCTGCACCGCCGACCCCACCGAGTCGGCCGGGTCGTCCGGGTTGGCGGCGATGCCGGCCACCGCGACCTGCGGGGTGAAGCCGACGAACGTCTCGGTGGAGTTCTGCTCCGAGCTACCCGTCTTACCGGCCACCGGTCGACCGTCGAGGATCTCGTTCACACCGGTGGCGGTGCCGCCGTTGCACTGCCCGAACGCGGACTGCTGGCCCACCGGGCAGCGCGCCGCGTCGGTCGCGGCACGGGCGACGTCGGCGTCGAGCACCCGCTTGCAGGAGGGCTGCCCGACCGGCACCTTCTTGCCGTCCGCGCCGGTCACCGAGACCACCGGCACCGGCGTGCAGTAGGTGCCTTCGGCGGCCACCGTGGCGTACGCGTTGGCCAGGTCCAGCGGGGTGGTGGCCGCCACCCCGAGGGTGAACGAGCCCCAGTTCGCGGCGTTGTTCTTGGCGAAGGCGGCGTCCGAGTCGGCACGGAACGTGATGCCGAGCCGCTGCGCCATCTCGACCACCTTGTCCTGGCCGACCTGCTCGGCCAACCAGACGAAGTAGGTGTTCACCGAACGACCGAAGCCGTCCCACATCATCCGGTACCCGTCCATCCACTCCGGGTTGGCGTTCGCCGGGCACCAGCGACCGTCGCAGCTTCCCGGCCCCTCGGCGGCGTACCGGGTGGGCAGCTTGGCGGGCGCGTCGAAACCGGTGGAGAGGGTACGGCCCGACTCCAGCGCGGCGAGCATGGTGAACAGCTTGAACGTCGAACCCGCCTGGTACCCGTCGACGCTGGCTCCCCCGGAGATCAACGGGTTCACGGTGTTGGGGTGATTCGCCTGCCCGCCCGGGTTGTCGGCCAGGCTGTAGTGCCGGTTGACCGCCATCGCCAACACCCGCCCGGTGCCCGGCTGGACCGCCGCGATCGGCAGGGCGCGCTTGTTGTCGTACCCGTAGACCTTGGTGGCCTGCTGCTGCGCGGTGGCCTGGATCTTCGGGTCCAGCGAGGTGACCACGGTGTAGCCGCCCGAGCGCAGCGCCTGCTCCCGCTCCGCGACGGTGGCCCCGAAGGCCGGCTGGGTCAGCCACCACTGGCGCAGGTAGTCGCAGAAGAAGCCCCAGTCGTCGTGGCCCTGGGAGACGGCGGTGCAGCCGTTGGGCTGGGCGGTGGGGTGCAGGGTCAGCGGCTCGGCCTTGGCCTGGGCCGCCTGGGCGGCGGTGATCGCGTTGGTGGCGACCATCGAGTCCAGCACGTACGACCGGCGGGTCACCGCTTCGTCCTTGTCGCCACTGATCGGGCTGTACGCGTCCGGGGACTGCACCAGACCGGCCAGCAGCGCCGACTCACCGAGGGTCAACTGCGCCGGAGGCTTGCCGAAGTACCGCTGGCTGGCCGCCGCGATCCCGTACGCGCCGGAGCCGAAGTAGGCGATGTTCAGATACCGGTCGAGGATCTCGTCCTTGCCGAGGCTCTTGTCCAGCGCACTCGCGTACCGGATCTCCTGGATCTTGCGGCCGACGGTCGGGTCGGTCGCCGCGGCCCGCTCCTCGGCGGTGCGGGTGGGGTCGGTCTTGAGCACGTTACGCACGTACTGCATGGTCAGCGTCGAGCCGCCCTGCTCGGTGCCGCCGCCCTTGACGTTTGCCACCAGCGCCCGGGCGAGGCCGCGCAGGTCCGCGCCGCCGTGGTCGTAGAAGCGCCGGTCCTCGGCCGCCACGATCGCCTGCCGCATCACCGGGGCGATCTCCGACAACGGAACATCCGTGCGATTCACGTCGTAGAACGTGGTGATCAGCGTCTTGCCGTCGCTGGCGTAGAGGTACGAGCGCTGCGGCGTGGCCGGGGTCTTCAGCGAGGCCGGCAACGCGGCGTACGACCCGAGCGCGGAGCGGGCGGTGAGCCCGAGCATCAGGTTGCCCGGCAGTGCGGCGACTGCCAGGACAAGCCCGGCCAACACGCCGGCGAGCAGCACGGTGAACAGCCGCGACAGCGGCGAGCGGGGGGCGGCCATGCAACCCAGGATTGCCACAAATAACGCCAACCGACCACCCCCACCCCCCAATTGTCAGCAACTTCACGGCCACCCCCCACCTCCCCCCCACCCCCAACCCCCACCCCCACCCCCACCCCCACCTCCCTGCTCGGTGATCAAGAGGTTTGCGTCAAGAATCAGCCTTTGACTGACGCAAACCTCTTGATCACCAGGGGCGGGTGGCGGGGGGTGGGGTGGGTGGGTGGGTGGGGTGGGTGGGGTGGGGGGTGGGGTTAGGGGTTTGGGGTGCTCAGGCTGGCGGCGGCGGCATCCCTGGCGGTTTCGCGGGGCATCAGGCGGCCGGAGCGGTAGCCGATGCCGATGCCGGCGATCAGCACGAAGATCGCACCGAACGTCTGCAACGAGCCGATCAGGGCACCACCCAGGCCGAGCAGCGGAGCCGCGATGATCAGCATGACGCCGTCGCCGAGACTGAAGGTGCCCGAGCGGGCCACCGCCCACCCGGTGAGGAACCAGCCCACGCTGTAGAACGTGGCGCCGAGCAGGACCAGCGACCGCGCGGTGGTGCCGAAGACCGGCGTCTGCTCCTCGAACCCGGCGAACGGCAGCATCAGCACGGTGCCGGCGATGCTGACCAGCAGCCCGGCGGCGGCCACCCGGCGGCTGCGGGTCGCGGCCAGCAGGCCGGTGAGGGCCAGCAGCGCGAGCAGGCCGAGCCAGACCGCGGCCACCCACCCGATCAGGTACACCGCGCGGCCGTCGGCCGGATAGGGGTCGTTGCCCACCCCTCCGTCGCTGGCCATCGCCACCGCGCCGTAGAGGATGGCGTACGCGGGCAGCAGCCAGACCGCCGCCCGCGCGAACCGGCGTACCGACCAGGCCCAACTGGCGTTCGTGGCGGGGGCGCCCGGAGTCGGTTCGCCGACGAAGGGCAGTACGCCGAACCCGCCACCGCTGCGCCGGGAGCCCAGCGGGGCGACCGGGTCGTGCGCGCCGGGCACCGGGGCCGAGGACCACATCCGATTCGCCGGATCCTTCATGCGTCACCTCGCTCGTCGTCGAGCGGTGCGGAACGCGCCGGGGCGCCCCGATTGCCTGGTCACCACCCGTCCTAGGACCGATCGTGGCAGGCGTCGGAGCGCCCCATGAGTCTTTCTCGCATTAACGGCGTACCGGGTCAGCCCCGCTCACGCTGATCCGCCGGGTCCTCGACCAGGCTGGCCGGCGACACCGGCTCCGGCGCGGGCAGCCCCTGCGGCTTGTTGCCGCCGGTGGCCTGCGCCTCGGCGACGCGTACCTCGTCGTGGATCTGCTGGGCGGCGTCCGCCGCCGCCTGCGCCGCCTCCGCGGCCTCGCGCTCGACCTGGCTCGCGTGGTCCGCGGCCTCCGGCGCGGGCAGGTCCCCCACCATCTGGCTCAACCCGCCGAGCGCGCCACCCATCCCCTCCAGGGCCTTGGTCAGCTCGGCCGGGACGATCCAGACCTTGTTGGCGCTGCCCTGGGCGATCTGCGGCAGGGCCTGCAGGTACTGGTAGGCGAGCACCTTCTGGCTCGGGTTGGCCTGGTGGATCGCGTCGAAGACCGTCCGGATCGCCTTCGCCTGACCCTCGGCCTGCAGGATGCGGGCCTGCCGGTCGCCGTCGGCCCGCAGCACCGCCGACTGCTTCTCACCCTCGGCGGTGAGGATCTGCGACTGCTTGTGGCCCTCGGCGGTCAGGATCGCCGCGCGGCGGTCCCGTTCGGCGCGCATCTGCTTCTCCATCGAGTCGCGGATGCTGGCCGGCGGCTCGATCGCCTTGATCTCGACCCGGGTCACCTTGATGCCCCAGCGGCCGGTGGTCTCGTCCAGCACACCGGAGAGGTGCCGGTTGATCTCGTCCCGGCTGGTCAGCGCCCGCTCCAGGTCCAACGAGCCGATCACGTTACGCAACGTGGTGACGGTCAACTGCTCGATGGCCTGGAGGAAGCTGGAGATCTCGTAGGTCGCGCGGACCGAGTCGACCACCTTGAAGTAGAGAACCGTGTCGATCGAGACCACCAGGTTGTCCGAGGTGATCACCGGCTGCGGCGGGAAGCTGACCACCTGCTCCCGCATGTCGACCTTGGTACGGACCGCGTCGATGAACGGCACCAGCAGGTTGAGGCCGGGGCTGAGGGTGCGCTTGTACTTGCCGAGCCGTTCCACCACGTCCTGGCGCTGCTGCGGCACGATCCGTACCGCCTTGGCCAGCGTTATCACGGCGATCAGCGCCACCGCGATCACCACCACCCCGAGAAACGTCATCCCGTTCACCCTCTCGATTCCGGCAGCTCGCCGGCGGAAGAAACATCGTCCTGCCACACCAGGGCGGTCGCGCCCCGGACCTTTATCACCCGAACCCGTTGACCGGGGTCGTACACCTGTGTCGTGTCGTACGACCGGGCGCTCCACAACTCACCGTCGATCTTGACGAGACCCTGCTCGGCGTCCACCCGTTCCAGCACCAGCGCCGTGGAGCCCTCGATCGCCTCCACACCGAACGGCTGCTCGCCGCTCTCCAGCGCGGAGCGGCTGTGCCGCCGGATGACCGGTCGGACCACCACCAGGCTCAACGCCGACACCACCGCGAAGACCAACGCCTGCACGGCGACCGGCGCGCCCAGGGCGGCCGCACCGGCGGCAGCGAACGCACCGGCCCCGAACATGATCAGAAACAGCGTCGTCGTGAAAATCTCCGCGACGGCCAGCAGCACACCCACAACGATCCACACCACGGCGTCCACACCACGATCGTGACACGCAAATGCACGCGCGACCTCCCCGCGAAGATCAGTAGGCTCGGCGAAACCCTTCCCGGCCCGCCAAACCACCACGAATCGACGGCCCGACCCGAGGAGATCCCGTTGACCCTGTTACCCGAGACCGTCCGACAGATCGACACCCGGGTCGCCCAGGCACAGGCCGACGGTCACGCCCCGTCGCTGGTGCTGGGTGTCGTCCGCGACGGCGCGCTGGTGCACGTGGCCACCGCCGGTGAACACCCCCGCCCGGACGTCGACCTGCAGTACCGGCTGGGCTCGATCAGCAAGACGATGACCGCCACCCTGATCCTGCAACTGCGCGACGCCGGGCGGCTGACCCTCGACGACCCGCTCGAGCGGCACCTGCCGGGCACCGGCGTGGGCGCGCTCACCCTGCGCCAACTGCTCGCCCACGCCAGCGGCATCCAACGCGAACCCGAGGGCGACTGGTGGGAACGAGCGGCCGGCGTCGACCTGACCACCCTGCTCGCCGACGTCGACGCCGACAAGATCGCTTACCCGCCGCACCGCACGTACCACTACTCCAACCTGGCGTACGGGCTGCTCGGCGGGCTACTCGAACAACTCACCGGGACACCCTGGGCCGACCTCCTCGGCGAACGGGTCCTCACCCCGCTGGGACTGCGCCGCACCACCTACGCGGCCACCGAGCCGTACGCCCGCGGTTACGTCGTCCACCCGTGGTACGACACGTTGCGCGAGGAACCCCGCACCGACACCGGCGCCATGGCCCCCGCCGGGCAGCTCTGGTCGACGATCGAGGACCTGGGCCGCTGGGCCGCGTTCCTGGCCAACCCCGACCCGTCCGTGCTGGCCCCCGAGACCCTGACCGAAATGTGCTCACCCGTCGTCATCAGCGACCACGAGGCCTGGACCCACGGGCACGGTCTCGGGCTGGAACTCTTCCGCACCGGCAACCGGGTGTACGTCGGACACGGCGGCTCGATGCCCGGCTACGGCGCCTCGCTGGCCGTGCACCGACCCAGCCGCACCGCAGTGGTCGGCCTGGTCAACGCGTACACCCTGCGGGGGGTGCACCTCGGCGTCCTCGGGCGGCAACTGCTCACCCTGGTGCTCGACGCCGAACCCACGCCGGTCACCCCCTGGCGGCCGGCGGCCGCCCCGCCGTCCGCCGAACTCGCCGAACTGACCGGCCGCTGGTGGTGGATGGGCACGACAATCGAGGTGTACGCGGACCCCGACGGCAACCTGCTCGCCGGCCCGGTCGGCGCACCGAACCTGCGGTTCGTCCCCGAGGGACCGGACCGCTGGCGAGGTCGGGCCGGCGGGCAGGACGGCGAAATCCTCACAGTCCGCCGCGACGAGCAGGGCGCGGCGGTCGCACTGGACATCGCCACCTTCGTCTACAGCCGCACCCCCGACCAGGAGCCCTGACCGCCACCCGCCCCACCGCGGCCCGCCCCGCGACGCGACGCGACGCCTCGCCTCGCGGGGCCCCGCCTCGCCTCGCGGGGCCCTGTCCGACCCCATCCCACCCCGCGACGCCCGCAAGATCCGCGCAACATCAGGGATGTTGCTGCCTCGCACCGCCCCGAGGCAGCAACATCAGGGAAACTGCGCGGATCCTGGGGGCTGCGCGGCGGCGGCGCGGGCGGGCGCCGGCGCGGGCGGCGGCGGGCGGCGGCGGCCGGCGGGCGCGGCGGGCGGGGCGGGCGGGGCAGCAGAGGGTCAGGCTGGCTCGGTGACGAAGTCGATGAGACGTTCCATGGCGTTGATCAGTGGGGTCTCCACGTCGGCGAAGCTGTTCACCCGGGACAGGATGTGCCGCCACATGTCGGCCGGCTCGGCCACTCCGAGGGCCGCGCAGACCCCCTCCTTCCAGGGACGCCCCGGCGGCACCACCGGCCACGCCGCGATACCCAGCGCGGTCGGCTTGACCGCCTGCCACACATCCACGTAGGGATGGCCCGTCACCAGCACGTACGGCGACGTCACCCGGGCCACGATGCGGCTCTCCTTGCTTCCCGGCACCAGGTGGTCGACGAGGACGCCGAGTCGCCGGGTCGGGGCGGGGCCGAAGTCGCGTACGTCGGCGTCGAGGTCATCGATGCCGTCCAACGGTTCCACGACGACGCCCTCGATGCGCAGGTCGTCGCCCCAGATCCGCTCGACAAGCGCGGCGTCGTGGATGCCCTCCACCCAGATCCGGCTCGCCTTGGCGACCTGGGCCCGGACGTTGTCCACCGCCACCGAGCCGGATGCCGTCCGTCGACGGGCCGCCGGCACCGGCGCGCGGGTCGGACGGCGCAGTGTGACCGGGCGACCGTCGAGCAGGAAAGCTGCTGGCAGCAAAGGGAAGTTGCGCCGTTTGCCGTGCCGGTCCTCCAACACCACCGCGCCAGCTTCGAAGCCGACCACCGCGCCGCAGAACCCCGAGTCGGCGTCCTCCACCACGAGGTCCGGTTCGGCGTCCACCTCGGGGGTGACCTTCCGCCGCCGCCAGTCCCCCGCCAACACGTCCTCGCCGTATCGCCCCGCCATGTCGATCACGCTAACCCCGGCCCGCGCCCACCACGCCCCGACACACCGCCCCACAACCCTCGCCGACCCCATCCACCACACCGATCAGCGAGTTGGGGTGCCGCACACCAAACCCGTGATCGGGGGTCCCCACCCCGACTTCATGATCGGCGTGAGCGCCGCGCGAGGGCGAGAGGTGGTGGCTGCGGAAGACGGCGCAGGCTCGGACGAAGGCAGGGGCAGAGGCGAGGCGAAGGCACGGCCGAGGCGAAGGCACGGGCGAGGCGAAGGCACGGGCAAGGCGAAGGCACGGGCAAGGCGAAGGCACGGGCAAGGCGAAGGCACGGGCAAGGCCAAAGCACCGGCAAGGCCAAGGCGAGGGCGAGGCCAAGGCGAGGGGTGTAGTGGCGGGTGGACGCAGGCCAGGCGAGACGGGGCGAACTGGGCAGTTGGGGGCAGGGCGGGCGGCCGGAGCGGCAGTCGAGACACGGCCGGTGGTGACCACGTACCCTTTCGGCATGTCCACCCCCGCAACGGGCGCGGCCACACTCGCGCCGCGCCGGTCGAGCCGGTTCGTTGCCTGGGTGCGCGCGTGGCGTGCCGGGTTGGTGCCGTACGACGAAGTCGCCGACGCCATCGCCGGCGACGAGGAGCACCTCGTCGCGGACGCCCCGGGCACCTGGACCGACGTTCCGCTGGGCGCCGCGCTGCCCACCCTGGCCAAGCTCTCCCCGGACGAGATCCGCCTGGTGCTGCCCGCGCCCGGCGACCCTCGGGGCTTGCCCGGCCCCGGCGACTTCGCCGGTGCGGCGCTTGTCGCGGGCGAGGCGGTGGTGGCCGGCGGGCTCGGGTTGATCCCGGAGGTGCGCTCGCACACCTCCGGCTCGGGAGACTGTTTCGAGACGGTGCTGTGGCGGGTGTACCCGCTGCCCGCCAACGCCCCCGCCGCGTCGCTCTCGTTGCCCGGCGCCGCTGAGGCGGAGGCCGAACTGGCCGCCGCGCTCGCCGAGACGACCGCCGCGTTGACCCGCCTCGACGTGGCCCAGTGGCGGCCCGAGCTGGCCGGCGCACTGGCCGCGCTGCGCCGCCCCGACGGCGCCACCGACCTGCCGCCGGGCTTCGACCCGCGGGCCCGAAGGCTCTTCGCCCGAGCTGCGGTGCTCGACCGGGTGCTCGCGCTGGCCGGGCACGCCGCCCCGGGTGGTGCGATCAACAACTACGAGGCCCAGCAGCGCGACGCCGCGCTTCGTCCGCTCACCGCGGCGTGCCGGCAGGCGCTGGTGGCCGCCTGCAACGCCCCACTGCGCCCCTGACCGGTCACCCCACCCCCATTCGGCCGCGCGCCGATGGGCCAGCTCCGCAGGGTGCGCCGCGCCGGCCGCGCGCCGATGGCCAGTCGAGCAACGCGCCACGTGCGCCACGCCGGCCGCGCGCCGGTCCGGCCGCGCGCCCGGTGCGCCCGGCCCTGCGCGCCACACCGCCGCATCGGGTACGCCGCCGCCGCCCGGGTCCGACGCGAACGCCGGTCGTCACGCCCGACCAAGCCCTGGGCGCAGCAAGGGTCCACATTGCCCGACCGCCGGGGTCCCGCTGCGCACCCGCCCAGCATGATCGCGCTCGATCATGGATGTAGTGGCCTCCGCCAGCCTGCCAGCGCAACCAACCTGCGACGCGCTCAGATCTCGTCGAGCAGGTCCGCGACCGAGTTGATGATCCGCGACGGGCGGTACGGGTAGCGTTCCGCTTCGGTACGGCTGCTGATGCCGGTGAGCACCAGGATGGTCTCCAGCCCCGCCTCCAGGCCGCACAGGATGTCGGTGTCCATCCGGTCACCGATCATCGCGGTGCTCTCCGAGTGCGCGTTGATGGTGTTCAGCGCCGATCGCATCATCATCGGGTTGGGCTTGCCGACGAAGTACGGCTCGACCCCGGTCGCCTTGGAGATCATGGCGGCGACCGAGCCGGCGGCGGGTAGCGCGCCTTCCACGGACGGGCCGGTCACGTCGGGGTTGGTGCAGATGAACCGGGCGCCGTCGTTGATCAGCCGGACGGCCTTGGTGATCGCCTCGAAGCTGTAGGTGCGGGTTTCGCCGAGCACCACGTAGTCGGGGGCGAAGTCGGTAAGTACGTAGCCGACGGCGTGCAGGGCGGTGGTCAGTCCTGCCTCACCGATGACGTACGCGGTGCCGCCCGGCCGTTGGTCGGCGAGGAACTGGCCGGTGGCGAGGGCGGAGGACCAGATCGACTCCTCCGGCACGTCCAGCCCCATCCGGCTGAGTCGGGCCGTCAGGTCCCGCGGGGTGTAGATCGAGTTGTTGGTCAGCACCAGGAACGGTTTGCCGGAGGCGCGCATCCGGTTGATGAACTCGGGCGCGCCGGGCACCGGCTGGCCCTCGTGCACGAGCACGCCGTCCATGTCGGTCAGCCAGCTCTGCACGGGCTTACGGTCATGCATCGGTTCCCCCAGCAGGCATCGGGCGACGGGTCGGCACGCAACAGACGGTGGGACAGCTGTCCCACATGGGCAGCTCGCCCAGGCGGCGGCGCAGCTGCGCGCCGTCCGGGTCGGTCCGCTCGGTGACCAGCTCACGCACCATGCTCACGAAGCGCGGGTCGGTGCCCGGCGTGCCGGCCCGGACGAAGTCCAGGCCGAGCTGCTTGGCCGTCTCCAGCGCTTCGGTGTCCAGGTCCCACACGACCTCGAGGTGGTCGGAGACGAACCCGATCGGGCTGACCACCACTGCCGTGGTGCCGCTCTGCGCGAGGGCGGCCAGGTGGTCGTTGATGTCCGGTTCCAGCCACGGCACCTGCGGGGGGCCGGAGCGGCTCTGCCAGACCAGGTCGTACCCCAGGTCGGGTGCGGCGGCCGCGGCGACCAGCCGGGCGGTCTCGTGCAGCTGCGCCTCGTACCGGCCGCCGTGCGGGCCGGCGTTCGCGGCCATCGAGCTGGGGATGGAGTGGGCGGTGAAGACCAGCCTGGTGGTGTCCCGCAACGCCTCGTCGAGCTGGCCCAGGGCCGCCCGGACCGCATCGACGTGCGGCTCGACGAAGCCGGGGTGGTCCCAGAACTGCCGCAGCTTCTCGATCACCGGGGCGTCCGGGCCGACGGCGGCCCGGGCGGCGGCGATGTCCTCCTGGTACTGCCGGCAGGACGAGTAGCCGCCGTACGCGCTGGTGACGAAGGCCAGCGCCCGGGTGACCCCGTCGTCGCGCATCTGCGTCACGGTGTCGGCGAGCATCGGGTCCCAGTTGCGGTTGCCCCAGTAGACGGGCAGGTCGATGCCGTGCGCGGCGAAGTCGGCGCGGACCGCCGCCAACAGGTCCCGGCACTGCTGGTTGATCGGGGACACCCCACCGAAGTGCTGGTAGTGCTCGGCGACCTCGGCCAGCCGCTCAGGGGGCACACCCCGGCCCCGGGTCACGTTCTGCAGGAACGGCATCACGTCCTCGGGCCGCTCCGGGCCACCGAAGGACACCAGCACCACCGCGTCGTACGACATGGGGTCATTCTTGCCCCTCGGCCGGGACGTCCCGGCGACGCCCCCTGGTCCGGACGTGTGGGTCACGCGGACGGTGGCCAGGGAGCGCCGCTAGGGCGTGTGTCAGGCGCCGATGGCGTGGTAGCCGCCGTCGACGTGGACGATCTCACCGGTGGTCGCCGGGAACCAGTCGGACAGCAGCGCCAGGCAGGCCTTCGCGGCGGGCTCCTGGTCGGTGAGGCTCCAGCCCAGCGGGGCCCGCTCGGTCCAGGCGTCCTCGAACTGGTCGAAGCCGGGGATCGACTTCGCGGCGATGGTGCGCAGCGGCCCGGCGGCGACCAGGTTGCTGCGGATGCCCTGCTTGCCCAGGTGCAGCGCCAGGTAGCGGGACGCGGACTCCAGGCCGGCCTTGGCCACGCCCATCCAGTCGTAGACCGGCCACGCCTTCGTCGCGTCGAAGGTCAGGCCGACCACCGCGCCGCCGGGCGACAGCAGCGGCAGCGCCGCCATGGCGAGGGACTTGTACGAGAAGGTGGAGACGTGCAGGGCGGTCGCCACGTCCTCCCAGGGCGCGTCGAGGAAGCCGCCGCCGAGGCAGCTCTGCGGGGCGAAGCCGATGGAGTGCACGACGCCGTCGAGGCCGTCGACGTGCTCGCGGACCCGGTCGGCGAGGCTGGCCAGGTGCTCGGTGTTGGTGACGTCCACCTCGATGACCGGCGCGGGCTCGGGCAGCCGCTTGGCGATCCGCTCGACCAGGGACATCCGGCCGAAGCCGGTGAGGACGACCTGCGCGCCGTTCTCCTGGGCGAGCTTCGCCACCGAGAAGGCGATCGAGGCGTCGGTGATGACTCCGGTGACAAGCAGTCGCTTACCGGCGAGCAGTCCGGACATCCGTGGGTTCCTCCGTACGTAGGTGGGGGTCAGTGGCCCATGCCGAGGCCGCCGTCGACCGGGATGACGGCGCCGGAGACGTAGCCGGCGCTGTCCGAGGCCAGCCAGGTGACCACGTCGGCGACCTCGTCCGGGCTGGCCATCCGGCCGGCCGGGATGGACTTGAGGATCTCCGCCTTGCGGTCGTCGGTGAGGCCGGCGGTCATGTCGGTGTCGATGAAGCCGGGCGCCACCACGTTCGCGGTGATGTTGCGGCTGCCCAGCTCCCGGGTGATCGAGCGGGCGACGCCGACGAGGCCGGCCTTGCTCGCGGCGTAGTTGACCTGCCCGGCGCCGCCGGCGAGGCCGACCACCGAGGAGATGAAGATCATGCGACCCCACTTGGCACGGAGCATCTTGCCGGAGGCCCGCTTCGCGACCCGGAACGCGCCGGTGAGGTTGGTGTCCACCACATCGGTGAACTGCTCCTCGGTCATCCGCAGCAGCAGTGTGTCGGCGGTCATGCCGGCGTTCGCGACAAGCACCTCGACCGGCCCCAGCTCGGCCTCGACGGCGGTGAACGCGGCGTCGATCGAAGCGGCGTCGGTGACGTCGGCGCGGACGCCGAACAGCCCTTCCGGCGGCTCGCCGCTACGGTGGGTGACCGCCACCCGGTCGCCCTGCTTGGCGAAAGCCTGCGCGATGGCCAGGCCGATCCCCCGGTTGCCCCCGGTCACCAGCACGGTGCGAGCCACTGTTCCCCCTTGCTCAGCCGATCTCGGTCGCAGGCGAGCCTAGGCGTTACCCACAGGTAAGCGCTAACGGGAGCCGCGTCACACCGGGGTACGACATCGGGATCAACCCCTGGTGGCACGCCTCGTGACGGGTCGGCCCGTAGCCTCCGGGTGGTGAACCGGCAACCGATCACCCTGGCCCTCGGGGGCCTCGGGCAGACCCTGTGGGGGCGGGACGCCCCGCCCGGTCGTCCGCTGCTGGCCCGCTGGCCCACGCTGGCCCCGTTCGCTGCCCCGGTCGGCCTGCTCGCCGCGCTCGGCCTCTTCCTGATCACGTTGACGGTGGAGAGCGACTGGGGCCTGCCGCCGCCGATCGCGCTCCTGTTCGCGGCGATGACGGTGGCGCCGCTGCTGGCGCTGCCCCGGCGTCCGCTGCTGGCCTGGCGGCTGACGGTGCTGGCCCTGCTGATCTGCACGTTCAACGCCCCGGCCGACCAGCCCTGGCCGTGGACCCCGCCGCTGGCACTCGGGTCGATCGCGGTGCTGGCGGTGGTCGTCGCACGGGTCGACCGTCCGGTGCTGGCCTGGGTGGTGACGATCAGCACGGTGCCGGTGTTCACCATGGTGCACCCGGACAACCGGGTCCCGGTCCTGCTCCTACTCGGCGCGCTGGCGATCGCCGGCGACCTGATCCGGCGCAACCGGCTGTCCCGGCGGGCGCTCGCCGCGCAGACCGAGCTGAGCGAACGCGAGCAGGAGCGCCGCGCGGTGCTCGAGGAACGCACCCGGATCGCCCGGGAACTGCACGACGTGGTGGCCCACCACATGTCGCTGATCGCGGTGCAGGCGGAGACCGCCCCGTACCGGCTGACGGACGTGCCCGCCCCGGCAGCCGCGGAGTTCGTCGCCATCGCCGCGTCCGCCCGCGACGCGCTCACCGACATGCGTCGGCTGCTCGGGGTGCTGCGCAGCGAGACGAGCGACCCGCAGACCGCGCCGCAGCCGAACCTCACCGACCTGGCCGCGATGGTGGACGCGGCCCGCCGCGCCGGCCTGCCGGTCACCCTGGCCACCGAGCCGGTGCACGACGACCGGGTGCCCGCGCCGGTGGGGCTGGCCGCGTACCGCATCGTGCAGGAGGGCCTGGCCAACGCGGCCCGCCACGCGGCCGGCGCCGCCGTGCGGGTCACCGTCCGCGTCGGTCCGTCCGCCCTGGGGGTACGCGTACAGAACGCGCCACCCGCCGAGGCGGGCTCCCGACCGGGCGAGGCGGGCTCCGGGCACGGGCTGACCGGCATGCGGGAGCGGGCCATCTCGCTTGGCGGTACGTTCACCGCCGGGCCGCTGCCCGACGGGGGATACGCGGTGGCGGCCGAGTTGCCGTACGACACGGAGGACGGGGACCGATGATCAGGGTGCTGATCGCCGACGACCAGGCGATGGTCCGGCAGGGTTTCGGCGCGCTGCTCGCCGCCCAACCGGACGTGCTGGTGGTGGGGGACGCCGCCGACGGGGAGCAGGCGGTGTCCGCCGCCCGGCACCTCGACCCGGACGTGGTGCTGATGGACGTGCGGATGCCGGTGATGGACGGGTTGGAGGCCACCCGCAGGCTGCTCGGTGACCGTTCGGCGCAGCGACCCCGGGTGCTCATCCTCACCACCTTCGACCTGGACGACTACGTGTACGAGGCGCTGCGCGCCGGGGCCAGCGGGTTCCTGCTCAAGGACGCCCCGGCGGCCGACCTGGTGCAGGCGGTGCGCGTGGTGGCGGCCGGGGACGCGCTGCTCGCCCCGGCGGTCACCCGCCGGCTGATCGCCGAGTTCGCGGCCCGTCCGGACCGCCGCCGCCCGCGCCCCACCGACCTGGCCGGGCTCACTCCCCGCGAGACCGAGGTGCTGCGGTTGATCGCGCGGGGCCGCAACAACGCGGAGATCGCGGGTGATCTGGTGGTGGCCGAGCAGACCGTGAAGACGCACGTCGGGCGGATCCTGGGCAAGCTGGGCCTGCGCGACCGGGCGCAGGCCGTGGTGCTGGCGTACGAGACGGGTCTGGTGGCCGCCGGCGAGTAGCCCTGCGGAGCCAGCCGATGAACGGCTCTGCGGGATGACGACCGGGCCCCGTCCCCGGGCGCACTCTCCCTCCGGACGACTTCCGGAGGGAGAATGCGATGCGACGACGAGGTGCCAGTCGGGTGGCGATGGCCGCGCTGCTCGGCGTGAACCTGGTCCTGCCCACCCGACCCGAGCCGGCCATGGCGGCGGGGTTCGTCGAGGCGTACCCGGTGGTGGCGGCGGCGATGCGCGCGGCCGGTCCCCCGTACGCGGACTGGGCGGCCCACGGACGCCGGTTCCTGCTCTTCGACGAGCACGGTGACGGCCGCGCGGTCGAGGTGCTCGGTGACCTCGCCGACGCGGACCGGATCGCGGTGCTGGTACCGGGGGTCGGCAGCAGGCTTGCCGACTTCGACCGGGGGTTGGGCGGGGTGGCCCGGCGGGCGCCGGCGGTGCAGGCCGGGCAGCTCTACCGGGAGCTGCGGGCGACCGACCCGACGGCGCGGGTGGCGGTGCTGGCCTGGCTCGGCTACGACCCGCCCGACGGGGTGTTGACCGCCGCCGGTGGCGTCAGCGCCCGGCGCGGCGCGGCCGGGCTCACCCCGCTGCTGCGGGAGCTGGCCCGGCGGCGTCCGACGGCGACGATCACGCTGGTCGGGCACAGTTACGGCGCGCTCGTGGTGTCGCTTGCGGCGGCGGACGCCCCGGCCCAGGTCAGCGACGTGGTCAGCCTCGGCGGCGTCGGCGCCGGAGTGCAGCGCGCCGACGACCTGCCCGGTGGGCGACGGTTCTGGGCGGCCGAGGCGCCCACCGACTGGATCCGCCGGGTGCCGCAGGTGCGGCTGCCCGGTCTGGGCTTCGGCCGGCGGCCCGGCGACCCGGCGTTCGGCGCCCGCCCCCTGCCGGTGGGTGGGGTGGCGGGGCACGACGGCTACCTCGCGCCGGGCAGCGCCGCGTTGGTCGCGGTGGCGGCGGTGGTGCTCGGCGACGTCGACGCCGACCGGATCGGGGACGCCAGGTGAGCCGGGACCGTGCCGTCGACGCCCTGCGGGCGTACGCCATCGGCGGGGTGGTCCTGGGGCACTGGCTGGTCACCGGGCTGGTGTCGACAGGCGACGGTGGGCTGCACCAGGCCAGTCCGCTGACCGCCCTGCCCGACCTTGCCCCGATGACCTGGGTGCTGCAGACGCTCGGGCTGTTCTTCTTCACCGCCGGGTTCGGCTCGGCCCGGTCGCTGGCCCGCCACCGGGGCGGGGCGGGCGGTTGGCTGGCCGGTCGGCTGCGGCGGCTGCTGCTGCCCGTGGTGGCGCTGCTCGGGGTGGGTGCGGCCGTGCTGCTCGCCGCCACCGTCGTCGGCACCTCCGACGACACGCTCGCCGTCGCGCTGCGGCTCGCGGTGAGCCCGCTGTGGTTCCTGCTGCCGCTTGTGGTCCTGGTCGCGGTGACCGGCCCACTGCGCGCCGCCGTACGCCGGTGGGGGGTGGCGCGGTGCGTCGCACCGGCGGTGGCCGTGGTCGCCGCCGCCGACGTCGCCGTCCGCCTGCTGCCGGCCGGCACCGCCCTGCCCCCGGTCACCGTGCTTGCGGCCTGGTCGGTGCCGTACCTGCTGGGTGTGGCGCACGCCGACGGGCGGCTGGGCGGGCGGCGGGTGGGCGGCGCGTTGGCGGCCGGTGCGGCGGTCGCGCTTGCGGTGCTGCTGGCGCTCGGCTACCCGGTGAGCGCGGTCGGCGTACCCGGGGCCGGGGTGTCCAACCTGAACCCGCCGTCACTGCTGGTCGTGGCGCTGGCGGTCGCCCAGGTCGGGCTGGGGCTGCTGGCGCTGCCGGCGCTGCGACGGCTGCTGACCCGCCCGCTGCCGGGCCGGGCGGTGACCGAGGTGAACAGGTACGCCGCCCGGGTCTACCTGTGGCACCAGCCGGTCCTGGTGGCGGTGACCGCGCTCACCGCCCGCGGCGGGCTGGCGCTGCCCGGTCTGCACACCGTCCCGGACGACCCGGGCTGGGTGCTGGCCCGCTGCTGCTGGCTGCCGCTGTTCGCGGTGGTGCTGGTCACGGTCGTGCGGGTGGGGCGGCCGCGTCGAGGCGTACGGGTGGGTGCGGCGCGGCGTCGGCAACCGGGCGGTGGAGGGCTCTCGGACCGGTCGGCCGAGTGCGTGCCGGCGGTGCCGCAGGTGTACGATCATCGACGTTCCGGCCGGCCCGACTTGCAGGAGGTGATCGCTGTGCGAGATAGCGATCCTCCCAGTCGTGGCCGGGCCGATGGTCAGACCCGCTGAGCCACGACTCAGTCTGGTGAGCTGACCCCGCTCCGCTCCCCACCGCCTCGGCACCCGCCGAGGTGCGTGCCGCGCCGCCCGATTTCCGGGCGGTCGCCGGGAGCCCCCGGTCACGACTTCGTGTGCGCGTCCCCACCCCCTGCGGTCCGCCCCCAGCACGCGGACCGTCCAGCCGCCACCCGGAGCCGTCCATGAGCCGCTACGTCGCCCCGCTGGGCTTCACCCTCGCCGCCGTCTGGGTGGCAATCGTCTTCGTGCTCGCCGGCGGCGGTCACTGACCGCCGCCGGCGCACCCGCTACAGCATCCGGGACGACCAGAGCAGACTGAACGCCCCCGCGCAGAGCGCCAGCAGCAACGCCACCCCGGCGTACCACTGGGTCACCTCACGCGGCTCGGTACGGAACCCGATCGAGCTGCCCATGTCCTGGTACACCTGCTTCAGCTCACTCACCGAGGCCGCCTCGTAGAAGTACCCCTCGGTGGTCTCGGCCAGCTCGGCGAGCGCCAACCGGTCCACCGGCACCCGCTGCAACTGCCCGCCGATGTCGACCTGACCGGTGTCGGTGCCGAAGGCGATCGTGGACACCGGAACGTTCGCCGCCTGGGCGGCCGCCGCCGCCTCCTCCACCGCCCGACCCGACGTCCGGAAACCGTCCGAGAGCAGCACGATCCGAGCCGGCGGAATACCCGCCGCCCCGTCGGCCGGCACCGACCGGATCGCCTCCAGGCAGGTGAACACCGCCTCACCGGTGGCGGTCGCCTCGGCCAGCACCAGCCCGTCGATGGCACTGGTCACCGCGTCCCGGTCCTTGCCCGGCGGCACCAGCACGTTCGCCGCCTTGGCGAACGACACCAGGCCCAGGTTGTAGCTCTCCGGCAGCTCACCGACGAACTGCTTGGCCGCCTCCTGGGCCGCCTCCAGCCGGTTCGGTGCCACGTCGTCGGCCTGCATCGACAGCGACACGTCGATGGCGAGCATCACGGTGGCCCGCTCCAGCGGCTCCTTGGTGTCCACCGCGGGCCGGGCCAGCGCGGTGGCGAGCACCAGCAGGCACAGCAGGAACGCGGTCGCCGGGACGTGCCGCCGCCAGCCCAGGCCCTTCGGCGCGACGGTACGCAGCAGGTCCACGTTGGTGAACCGCATCGCGTACGCCCGGCGGTGCAACTGCCGCCAGACGTAGAACGCGGCGAGGGCGAGGACCGGCAGCAAGGCCAGCAGCCACCACGGTTGCAGAAAACGGATCATCGTGTCGTCCCCCGGGTGCGGGCGTGCCGCTGCGCGGCCACGAATCGCACCATGTCCAGCAGCCAGTCTCGGTCGGTACGCAGACGCAGGTGGGCCGCGCCCGCGCCGCGTAGGGCGGCGGCGATCGTGGCCCGTTGGGCGGTGGCGGCCTCGGCGTAGCGCTGCCGCAGCCGCGGGTCGGCGGTCTGCACCTCGTGCAGCTCACCGCTCTCCGGGTCGACCACCGGCAACACGCCCACATCCGGCAGCTCCAGCTCACGCGGGTCGACCACCTCGATCGCCAGCACGTCGTGGCGGACGCGCAGCTTGCGCATCGGCCGCGACCACTGCTCGGCCGGTGCGAGGAAGTCCGAGACCACCACGGCCACCCCGCGACGGCGGGGCGGACGGTTGAGCATCTCGACCAGAGCCCCCAGGTCACCACGGCCGGGCCGGATGGCGGTGCCGGCGACGGCACGCAGCAGACCCTGCGCCTCCTTGCGGCCGGAGCGGGCCGGCAGCCGGGTGAGAACCCCGGGCCCGACCGGCGGTGGCCCTCCCCGCCAGCGTCGAGCCGGCGCGGCGACCCCACCCCCGGTGCCGATCACGGCGCCGATCCGGTTACCCCCACGCACGGTCAGGTGGGTGATGGCGGCCGCGGCGGCAACCACGACCTCCCGTTTGAGCCACTGCCCCGTACCGAAGTCCAGACTCGCGGAGAGGTCCAGCGCGAGCCAGGTCTCCAACTCCCGGTCGGCGACCGTACGTCGCACGTGCGGCGTTGTGGTCCGTGCCGTCACCGGCCAGTCCATCCGGCGTACGTCGTCGCCGGGGCGGTACTCCCGGGACTCCCCCGCCTCACTGCCCGGCCCGGGTAGCAGGCCGGCGTAGTCGCCCTGGAGCAGACCGTCGAGCTTGCGGGTGACGAGCAGTTGCAGCCGGGACAGCACGGCCTCGCTCCGGTCGGCGAGGGGGGCGGGACGAGGGGTGGGTGAGCTCACGGCCGCTGCCCGGGCCAGCCTGCGCCCGGCGGCGGCGCGATCGGCGACGGGGTGGCCTGCTGGCGGGGAGCGACCGCCGGGAGCGGGATCGTCGACATCACCCGCTGCACGATGTGGTCGGCGGGCACGTCGTCGGCGAGCGCGTCGTAGCTGAGCACCAACCGGTGCCGCAGAATGTCCGGCGCGATGTCCTGCACGTCCTGCGGCAGCGCGTAGTCACGCCCGCGCAGCAGCGCCAGGGCACGGGTCGCCCGGACCAGCCCCAACGAGGCGCGCGGACTGGCCCCGTACTGGATCAGCTGCGCCACGTCGGGCATGCCGTGCTCGGCCGGGGCGCGGGTGGCCAGCACCAACCGGACCGCGTAGTCGACAAGCGCATTGTGGACGAAGACCTGGTCCGCCTTGCGTTGCAGGGCGATCAGCTCCGGGGTGTCGAACACCGCGGTCGGCTCGGGCGCGGCCACGCCCATCCGGTAGACGATCTCCCGTTCCTCCGCGTCGGTCGGGTAGCCCACCACGATCTTCATGAGGAAGCGGTCCCGTTGCGCCTCCGGCAACGGATAGACGCCCTCCTGCTCGATCGGGTTCTGGGTCGCCATCACCAGGAACGGGTCGGGCACCCGGTGGCTCTCCCCGCCGATGGACACCTGCCGCTCGCTCATCACCTCCAGCAACGCGGACTGCACCTTCGCCGGTGCCCGGTTGATCTCGTCGGCGAGCAGGAAGTTGACGAAGACCGGGCCCAACTCGACGTCGAACTTCTCGCTCGACTGCCGGTAGATCCGGGTGCCCATGATGTCGGCGGGCACCAGGTCCGGGGTGAACTGCACCCGGGCGAAGGACCCACCGACGACCTTGGCGAGCGTCTCCACGGCGAGCGTCTTGGCCACCCCGGGCACGCCTTCGAGCAGGCAGTGACCCCGGGCGAGCAGCGCGACGAACATCCGCTCCACCATCCGGTCCTGCCCGACGATCACACGTTTGATCTCGAACAGGCCCTTCTCCAACAGGGTGGCGTCCTGCGCCGGCGTGGTCACCGGCGCGGGTGCCGCTCCGTTCGGCGTCGGGGCGTCGGGCATGGTCGGCTGGGCCACCGGTCCTCCACAGCGTTCGTCGGTCGTCGCTCGTCGCGGCTCGTGCGGTATCAAGACTCGCACGCCTTGCTGAGTGTCGAGGTGGGGAGAAGCCGATTTTGACCGTGCCGTCCCCAGCAGCCGAATCGCGCAATCGCGGGCGTGCACAGACCGGCCTGCCGCGTGTACGATTCACCCCGTCGCCGGGCGGCTCCCCCCGTGGTCGCCCGGCGCTCAACCTCTCCGTCCCGCCGCCCTAGACTGGCCGGGATGAGCATCCCCTCCCCCGCCGACGAGGCCCTGGTCTGTTCGGCCAAGCGCTGCCGGTCCGCCGCCGTCTGGTCGCTGGAGTGGAACAATCCCCGCCTGCACGACGCCGATCGGCGCAAGACCTGGCTGGCCTGCGCCGAGCATCGCAGCAGCCTCGGTGACTTCCTGGACGCTCGGGGCTTCCTGCGTGCCGTCACTCCGGTGCCCGGATCGCCTACGCTCGACCTGTGAGCGGCGACCCTCCGGCTTCCCCCGGCCCCACCTCCCCGTCCTGGCCGCCCACCCCGGCCACCGCACCACCCGGCGTCGAGCCGCCGCCTGGCGCGTTCCCCGCACCCGGCACGCTCGGCCCGGAGCCCACCGCGCCGGATGTCTCGACGCCCGCCCCGCTGCCACCGGGGGCGCTGCCACCCGGTCACCGGTCGGCCTCCGCCGCCGACCAGCGCCCACCCGACCTGCCGCCTCCCGGCCTCCTCCCGCCCGACCCCGGCGCGCTGATGACGGCCGTGCCGGGCGGCCGGGGTCCGCTGGAGCCCTGGCCGGACACCGTCAACTGGCAGCCGATCTCCACCGACCTGATCTGGGTGGAGCTGATCCGGCTGGCGGTCGTGGTCGCCATCGGCCTGGCGGTGACGGCGGTCGGCTGGGCGTTCAGCGGCCACTGGCTGCTCGGGCTCGCCGTCGCCACCGTGCTGGTGCTCGGCGCGTGGCGGGCCGTCGCGATCGTCCGCGCCGTCCGGGCCTGGGGGTACGCCGAGCGGGACAACGACCTGCTGGTCCGGCACGGCCTCCTGGTCCGCCGGCTCTCCATCGTGCCGTACTCGCGGATGCAGTTCGTCGACGTGAGCGCCGGGCCGTTGGAGCGCGCCTTCGACCTGGCCACCGTGCAGCTGCACACCGCGGCGGCGGCGAGCGACGCCCGGGTGCCCGGGTTGCGCCCGGCGGAGGCGTCCCGGCTGCGCGACCGACTCACCGCGCTCGGCGAGGACCGGGCGGAGGGGCTGTGAGCACCCGCGCCGGCAGCCGACTACGGCTGGCCGGCCCCGACGACACCCCACACCGACCGGGTCGAGGGCCGCTCCGATGAACGACGGGCCCGCCGAGCCGGGCACCGTGCCACCGACCGGTCCGACGCCACCGGGGTCGGCGCTACCCGTCGGCGCGGCACCCACCGGGCCGACGCCGAGCGACGCAGCATCTGCCGGCGCGGCACCTCCGGGGGCAGTGCCGGGGACGCCCGCGCCGATGCCACCGGGGACGCCCGCGCCGATGCCGCCGGGGACGCCCGCGCCGATGCCGCCGGGGACGCCCGCGCCGATGCCGCCGGGGACGCCCGCGCCGATGCCGCCGGGGGCGCCCGCGCCGATGCCGCCGGGGGCGGGCGGCGTCGACGTCGAGCCCCGACAGCGACTGCACCCGCTCAGCCCGGTGCTGCACGGGGCCAAGTCCCTGGTCGTGGTCATTGCCGGGCTGTCCTGGTCGACGCTGTCCCGGGTCGGCTTCGGCTGGTTCGCCGCCATGGTGGCGGTGCTGGCGCTCGGCGCGACGGTGCTGTCGGTGGTCAGTTGGTACAACACCGGCTACCACGTGGTGGGCCGCGAGCTACGGGTGTACGAGGGGCTGCTCTGGCGGCGTACCCGGGCCATCCCGTTGGAACGGTTGCAGGCCGTGGAGGTCGTGCGGCCACTCCTCGCCCAACTCACCGGCCTGGCCGAGCTGCGCCTGGAGGTGGTCGGCGGCGGCAAGACCGAGGCGCCACTGGCGTACCTCGGGGTGGCCGACGCGACCCTGCTGCGCGAGCGTCTGCTGGCGCTGGCCGGGCGGGTGGCGCAGCTACCCGCGCCCGGCGACCCGGCCACCCCGGTGGTCCCGGGTGCGACGACGCCGCCGGCGGCCGTGCCGGGCCGACCACTGCACGCGGTACGCAACAAGAACCTGCTGGTCAGCCAACTGCTCACCCCGCAGGCGTTCCTGCTCCCGTTCGGTGTGGCCTTCGTCGTGGTGCAGTTCCTCACCGCCGGCTCGTGGTCGTTCGTCGCGGTGGCGAGCACACTGACCGCGATGGCGGGCGTACTGCTGCAACCGGTCCGCCGGGTCCTCGACGACTGGAACTTCCGGCTGGCCCGCGACGGCGGCACACTGCGGGTGCACAACGGCCTGCTGGAGACACGGGCGCAGACCGTGCCGCTGGAGCGGGTGCAGACCGTGCGGGCCACCTGGCCGCTGCTGTGGCGGGTCAACGGCTGGCTGCGGCTGCGCCTGGAGGTGGCCGGCTACTCCGTCGCGGAGGCCGACGACCGCAACCGGCCCGACCGGCTGCTGCCGGTCGGCGACCTGCCGACGGCCACGATGATCGTCGCCGAGGTGCTTCCCGGGGTACGCCTCGACGCGCTCACGCTGAGCCCGCCACCACGCCGGACCCGTTGGCTGCACCCACTGGGCCGTGCCGCATTCGGGGCGGGGCTGTTCGAGCGGGTGTTCGCCACCCGGTCCGGCCGGCTCACCCGGCAGCTAGTGATCGTGCCGTACGCCCGGATCCAGAGCGTACGAGTCGTGCAGGGACCCATCCAGCGCCGCCTGGGGTTGGCCTCCGTCCACGCGGACACCGCTGGCGGTTCCGGCGCCACCGCCCAGGACCGCGACCTGGCCGAAGCCTGGGCCCTGGCCGCCGACCTGACCCGCAAAGCCCACCAAGCCCGCCGCCCAACCTAACCCCACCCCCTGCCCCCCACCCCCACTGCCCCACCCCCCCTGACCCGGGTTGATCAAGAGGTTCGCGTCAAAAACCGGCCACCCGGTGACGCAAACCTCTTGATCAACCCGGGTCGGCCTGCGCCCCGCGCGGGTCGGCCTGCGCGGCGCGCGGGCCTGCCTGCGCGGCGTGTTTTGGCAATAACTTCATGATCAACGGGGGCAGGCGGGGGCGGGGGTGGGGTGGGTTAGTGGTCGGCGGGGACCTGGGGGTGGGGGGTGGTGGTGTCTGGTTCGCGGGGGGTTGGGGGGTCGGGCTTATTGGTCGCGGGGGCGGCCGGTTCGGTGGGCCTTTGCGCCTTGGGGCTCGGGTGGCGGAGGCGCCACGCCGCCCAGCCGCGCTCGGCCAGGCCGACCACCAGGAAGGTCAGCCCCACGTACGCCCAGCCGACCAGCACGTCGATCACGTAGTGCTCGCCCGAGTAGACCAGGGTGAAGGTCATCGCCAGCGGGTACGCGAGCAGCAGCGGCCACCAGCGACGACGGGTGGCGGTCAGGAAGAACAGCACCACGAACAACGCCCACGCGGTGTGCAGCGACGGCATCGCGGCGACCGGGTTGGAGGCGATCTGACCGGCGTTGAGCACGTTGCCGGCACCGTGCATGCCGAACGCCTTCCAACCCCGGGTCGAGATCCGGGCGACCTCGGTGAGCAGGCCGTTCTGTGCCGCCCACCAGGGCGGGGCGGCCGGGTAGATGAAGTAGGTGACCAGGCCGGCCGCGCAGAGGAAACCCCACCGCCGCATGTACGCGGCCCAGCGGTGTCGGTCCCGCAGCCAGAGCACCGCGGCGGCGGCAAGCGCCACCACGAAGTGCGAGAAGTACACCCAGCTCGCCGCGACGTCCCACCAGTGCACCTGCGGGTGGTAGAGGTGCTGCTGCAACCAGACGGTGGGCACCTCCCCGCCGGTGGCCCAGCCGAACATGAACCGGTCGGCGACGATCAACTCCATCGCGTGCGGGGTGGCCCCGTTGTCGGCGAACCCGCGGGACAGGTTGTAGATGACGAACAGCAGCACCACCGGCACCCAGTCCCGGGCGAAGCGCAGGTGGCTGCGCCAGGGCCGGTCGCTGTTCCAGGCGATGGTCGCCAGCCAGATCCAGACGAAGGCGTACGCCGGGTCGGTGGGCAGCCCGATGGCCAGCCACGCGGCGACGAAGGCCACCGCCCAGACGGTCATGGCGATGACACGCCGGCGACCCCCGTCCGGGGACGCGGGCGGGTCGGTCCGGGCGGGGGGCTGGGGGTCAGTCACGACGGCCATCGGGGTCAAGGTTAACGACGGGTACGGCATCGACCGACGGGGACCACCCGGTGGCCACGAGCGGTGGGTGCGCCCGGATCACCGGGCGCGTGCTCCCCTCGCCCGGCGAGCACCTAGGCTGACGACCATGCAGGAGCAGCCCGAGCCGGCCTTCGCGCCGGGTCTGACCGCCCAGGTCGAGTTGACCGTCACCGACTCGGACACCGCCCAGGCGGTCGGTTCCGGGGACGTACCGGTGCTTGGCACTCCCCGGGTGCTGGCGCTGGCCGAGGCGGCGACCGTCGCGGCGACGGCGACCGACATGCCGCCCGGTTCGACGACGGTGGGCACCCGGGTCGAGTTGGAGCACCTGGCCCCGACGGTTGTCGGCCGTACGGTCCGGGCGCAGGCGCTCCTGGCGACCGTCGACGGCCGCCGGCTGTCGTTCGAGGTGACGGTCAGCGACGGCGACCAGACGGTGGCCCGGGGTCGGGTGGACCGCATCCTGGTCGACCGGGGGCGTTTCGTCGAGCGCGCCGGGCGACCGTCGTGAACGCCGGTTTCGTCGAGGTCGCCGACCGGGTGCACGTGCTGGCCGAGCCGCTGCTGCGGGTCAACGTCACACTCGTCGTCGGCGACGACGAGGCGCTGCTGGTGGACACACTCTCGTCGGCCGCCCAGGCCACCGAGCTGGCCGCGGCCGTCCGGGCCGTCACCGACCGCCCGTTGACGCTTGTCAACACCCACCACCACTACGACCACTGCTTCGGCAACGCCGTCCTGGCCGGCGACCAACCCCGCCCGGTGTACGCGCACGAACTGGCCGCCGCAGCCCTGCGCGAGGAGCCGGAGCGGCTGCGCCGGGAGGCGTACGACGAGGTGCGCGCGGAGCACCCGGCGCTCGCCGCCGAGCTGGCCGACACCCCGCTGCTCGCGCCGACGCACACCGTGCACGTCGAGACGACCCTCGACCTGGGCGGCCGGCGGGTGACGCTGCGACACCCGGGGCGGGGGCACACCGAGGCCGATCTGGTGGTGCACGTTCCGGACGCCGACGTGTTGGTCGCCGGCGACCTGGTGGAGCAGAGCGGCCCTCCCGCCTTCGAGGACTCGTACCCCCTGCAGTGGCCCGACGCGGTCGCGGACCTGCTGCGGCTGACGACCGCGCGCACGGTGGTCGTCCCGGGCCATGGTGACCCGGTCAGCGTGGACTTCGTCCGGGCCCAGCACGCGGAGCTGGCGAAGCTCGCGTGGCTGATCCGGGCCGCGCACACCGGCAGCGCCCCGCCGGAGCGGGTGGCCGCCGAAGCTCCCTTCGGCGCCCGACCCGCCCTGGTCGCCGCCCGCCGGGGCTACCTCGAGCTGAACGGCACGGCCTGACCCGCTACGCCGACGTGCGTCGCCACTGCTGGTTGGTGCCGGTGCCACACGTCCACTGGACGGCGCGGGCGCCGTCGGTGGTGGCGGAGTTGAGCACGTCGAGGCACTTGCCGCTGTGCCGGGCGACGAGCTGGACATAACCCGTGCCGAGGTCCTGCACACGCCACTGCTGGTTGGTGCCACCGTTGCAGGCCCACTGGATGACCCGGACCCCGTCGGCGGTGGCGCTCGCACCGCCGTTCACGTCGAGGCACTTGCCGCTGTGCGCGCTGACCACCGTCTGGTAGCCGCCACCCGCGTCCTGGAAGCGCCACCGCTGGTTGGGCTGACCGTTGGCGGCCCACTGCACCACGTCGGCGCCGTCGGTGGTCGCGCTGTTGTACACGTCCAGCAGCTTGCCGCTGTGCCGCGCGGTGAGGGTGTACGCGGTCGGCACCGGCACCGTGGTGTCCGGGGCCAGCCGGTACAGCCCGGCACCGTGGGCCGGGAGCGTACGGGCGAACGTCCCGGCCGCCGTGCCGAGGGCCGCACCGGACCACAGGTCGGTCACGGTCGCCGACCCGATCCCGAGGTCGGCCAGGTTCACCGACACCTGCGCCGCGCTGCTGTCCCGGTTGAAGAGGGCGACGTACCGCTGGTTGCCGCCCGGCACGTCGGCGGTCCACACCTGCCGGCTGCCGCCGTAGAGCTGACGGTTGTTCGTGCTGTTCTGGTTGACCCCGAGGACCGCGGCGTTTGTCATCAGCGCCAGTTCCGCGGCACGGTTCTCGACCAGGTTGCCGCCCCACATCAGCGGCGCCCGGTTGATCGCCCAGAGTGACATCAGGGTGCGCTGCTCGTCGGAGGTGAGGTTGGAGTATCGCGGCGAGCCGACCGGCCCGTACTTGGAGAGCCGCCCGATGGGGATCATGTCGGCGTCGGGCCAGGCGCCGGTGGCGCGGTACGGGGTCCAGTTGCGCAGTTGGTCGAAGAGCGCGTCCACCGACGACCAGTTGTCCCACAGGTCGTTGACGATCCGCCACATGTGCGCGTTGGCCTGCACGTGCGCGCCGTTGGCCAGCGAGGTCGGGCCGGGTGACAGGCTCAGCACCATCGGGCGACCGCTGCGCTGGATGGCCGTCCGGTACCCCTCGACCTCGGACTGCCGGTACGTGGGGGCGGCGATGTCGTCCACCTTCACGTAGTCGACTCCCCAGGACGCCAGCAACTGGAACATCGAGTCCAGGTACGTCTGTGCGCAGGGGTTGGACATGTTCAACCCCCACATCAGGTTGAGCCAGGCCGCGGTGGTGGTGTTGTTGATCTGGTTGGCGCGACAGTTGGTGCCGAGGATCGGGACGTTGTCGGCGACCGCCTGACGGGGGATGCCGCGCATCAGGTGGACGCCGAACTTCAACCCCTGCGAGTGGACGTAGTCGGCCAGGGGCTTGAACCCGTTGTCACCGGCGGCGGAGGGGAACCGGGTGGTGTCCGGCAGCAACCGCCCGTTGGCGTCCATCCGCAGCCGGGGTTGCAGGTTGGCGTCCTGGTTTGGGCTGTTGTTGTGTTGACCCGGGTAGTACCAGGCCCAGTCGATCACCACGTACTCCCAGCCGAACTGCCGCAGGTTGGTGGCCATGTAGTCGGCGTTGGCCCGGACGTCGGCCTCGGTGACCCGCCAGTTGAACGAGTCGTAGCTGTTCCACCCCATCGGCGGGGTGTCGGCCACGCCGTTGTCCCACGCCACCGCCCGCTCCGGCCGGTCCACCACGACCATCCCCGCTGCCACGAGAAGCATCACCACAAGCGCCGCGACGCGGCGAAACACCAGAGGTACCAGAACGACACGCATCAGAGCCTCCCCGGAGACGCCCACGTTTCCATCGCGCGTCGTCGATGTTAACGTTCACATAGATCAAGTTCAACCCAATCGCTCACCAGGCCACCCCGCCCCGCGCCGACCCCCGCCCACTCAGCGCCGATCTTGCACTTTCGGTCGCCGCTTGGCCCTCTTTGTCCACCTTCGACCCCGCAGAAAGTGCAAGATCGCGGCAGCAAGCGGGGCGCGACAGGGCAGCCCGGGGTGAAGCGGATCAGGTGTTGAAGCGGTTCTGGACGGCTGCGCGGGTGGGCATGGCGGTGGCGCCGCCCGGGGATTCGCAGACCAGGCCGGCCACCCGTAACGCGAAGGCCACCCGGTCGGTCCAGCCGGACGGGTTCTCCGGTTCGCCGTCGAGGAGCAGATCGGCGATGAGCGCGGCCATCACCGAGTCGCCGGCGCCGGTGGCGTCGATCGCGTCGACGGTGGGGGCCGGCACCCGGACCGGGTCGGCGTCGGCGGCGGCCAGCACCGCGCCCGCCGCGCCGAGCGTCACCACCACCGTCGCCGCGCCCAGCTCCCGGAGGTACGCCGCGACTCCCTCGACCGGTTCACCAGGGTAGAGCAGCACGGCGTCGGCGGCGCTCAGCTTGACCACGTGCGCGCCGGCGGCGAACTCGGCCACCACCTCGCGCAGCCCCTGCAGCGCGGTCGGCCCGTCGAGCAGCCGGGGACGGACGTTCGGGTCGAAGACCCGCAGGCCGGTGGCGAGCGACCAGGCCCGTCGGGCCGCGGCCAACGGGCCGGGCTGGAGCAGCACGATCGAGCCGCAGTAGAGCACGTCGGCGCCCTCCAGCAACGCCAGGTCCAGATCGTCGGGGCCGAGCAGGCCGTAGGAGGCCGGCTCACCGTAGAAACGGAAGTCCGGCTCCGGCCCCGCGTACGTGACCACCGCGAGCGTGGTCGGCGCCGGCACCGTGATCGCACCGGCCACCCCGACATCGGCGGCAGTGAGGAAGTCGCGGATCCGCCCGCCCAGCGCGTCGTCACCGAGCGAGCCGACGAACTGTGCGGCGCCGCCGAGGCGGGCCACCCCGACGGCGACGTTGAGTGGGCCGCCGCCGATGGCCTGCCGATAGACCCGCTCTCCGCCCAGTTCACCGTCGAGCAGGTCGACGAGCGCCTCGCCGAGCACCACCGCGTACCCCATGCCGATCCTCTCGTCGTCGCCGCCGACCGCCGCTCACCGAACCGATCGCCGCCGACCGCCGTGGCACCAGGCTGGCACAACGCGCGGCTCGATGGGCGCCGAAGGGCCCGCACCGACGTCCGCGCTACCCCGGCCGGTGGATGGGGCCGTCGAGCGCGGCGAGGGGTCGGCCGGTGCCGCCCCACCGGGCCGCGACGATCTGCGCGGCCACACTCACGGCGGTCTCCTCAGGGGTACGACCACCGAGGTCCAACCCGATCGGAGAGGCGAGCCGGGCGAGCTGCGCCTGACCGAGCCCCGCCTCGCTCAGCAGCTTGTGCCGCTCGTCGTGGGTGCGCCGGGAGCCCATCGCCCCGACGTACGCCAGCGGGTGACGCAACGCCAACTCCAACAGCGGTACGTCGAACTTCGGGTCGTGGGTGAGCACGCACACCACCGTCCGTTCGTCGAGCCGGCCGGCCGCCAACTCCGTACGCAGATAGCGGTGCGGCCACTGCACCACCACCTCGTGCGCCTCGGGGAAGCGCCGCGCGGTGGCGAAGACCGGTCGGGCGTCGCAGACGGTCACCCGGTAGCCGAGGAACGCGCCGATCCGTGCCACCGCGGCGGCGAAGTCGATCGCACCGAAGACGATCATGCGGGGCGGGGTGGCGTACACGTTCACGAAGAGGCTGACCCCGCCGCCCCGGCGCTGCCCGTGATAGCCGTACCGGAGCATCCCGGCGCGCCCGGCGGCGAGCAGCCCGAGGGCGTCGGCGCTGGCAGCGTCGTCGAGCCGGTCGTCGCCGAGCGAGCCGACGACGGACCGAGGGTCGGTCAGCACCGCCAACCGCCGGCCGAGCCGCCGGGCCGGATCGGCCGGCCCGGCACCTGGCGACTTCCCGGCGCGAGCCGGTAGGCCGTCGGCGACGCGCGCCAGTGGCTCGCCGCCAGCACGCGCCGGCGGGCCGTCGCCAACGCCGACCGATGCGCCAGCGGTGACGCGCGCCAGCAGCTCGTCGCCAGCACACGCCGGCAGGCCGTCGGCGACATGCGCCGGCGGATCGTCGGCAGCGCGGGCTGATGGATCGTCGGCGGTGCGGGCTGATCGGGCGTCGGCGGCCACGCAGGTGACGACTGCCGCCGGGCGGCCGTCGCGACGGGCGGCGGCGATCGCGTCCAGCATCGGCAGGGCGTTCGCGTCGACACGTTCCACGAACACGTCGAGGATGCCGCCGCAGGTCAGACCCACGGTGTACGCGTCGGCGTCGCTGATCCCGTAGCGACACAGCTCGGGTTGGCCGGTGTCGAGCACGCGGCGGGCCCGTTCGTAGAGGTCCGCCTCGACGCAGCCACCGGAGACGCTGCCGATGACCGTGCCGTCGGTCGTGACCACCATGGTGGCCCCGGGCGGCTGCGGGGCGGAGTGCCAGGTGGCCACGACGGTGGCAAGCGCGACCGACTCACCGTCGAGGCAGCGGCGGTGCACCTCGTCGAACACGTCCGGCACCGGCGGCCGCCTCTCCGTTCCCGCTCCCCGTACGCAGGATATGGCGTTCGCCGACTACCGGCGGGTCTTCTCATGCATCGAGGAAGACCTATTGCGCTCGGCCCCTGCGGCGTGGTGGGATGACGCGTACCGGGCGGTGCGAGGGCTGCGACACCGCCGGATGCCGGGTTGGTTAGACGCGAGGGCACCGGTCCAGGACAGGACCGTCGACGGCGCACGTCCACTGGCTGTTGTCCGCCGGGGCACGTCGCCATGATCGTCGCACCGCTCACGACAGCGGGGCGATCACGCCACATCCCACCCGATTGCGGCGGGGCGGCTCGGCAAGCGCCCCTCGCGAGTCAGGAGAACCCGTGAACCGTTCCCGTATGGCCGCGTTGCTCACCGCGGCCATGACCCTCGCGCTTGGCGCAGTCGCCCTGGCGTCCAGTCCGCAGCCGGCCGCCGCGCACGGCGCGGCGATGACGCCCGGCAGCCGCACCTACCTGTGCTGGCAGGACGGCCTGAGCACGACCGGTGAGATCAGGCCGACCAACCCCGCGTGCTCCGCCGCCGTGGCGCAGAGCGGAACGAACTCGCTCTACAACTGGTTCAGCGTGCTGCGCTCGGACGCTGGCGGCCGGACCACCGGCTTCATCCCGGACGGGCAGTTGTGCAGTGGCGGCGCCACCGGTTTCCGCGGCTACGACCTGCCCCGCACCGACTGGCCGCTGACCCACCTGACCGCCGGCGCGCGGTTGGACTTCAAGTACAGCAACTGGGCGCACCACCCCGGCACGTTCTACTTCTACGTCACGAAGAACAGCTGGAGCCCGACCCGGGCCCTCGCCTGGAGTGACCTGGAGGAGCCGTTCCTGACGGTGACCAACCCGCCGCAGCGCGGCTCGGTCGGCAGCAACGACGGCCACTACTACTTCAGCGGTAACCTGCCGTCGGGCAAGAGCGGCCAGCACATCATCTACTCCCGTTGGGTCCGCTCGGACTCCCAGGAGAACTTCTTCGGCTGCTCCGACGTGGTCTTCGACGGTGGCAACGGCCAGGTGACCGGCATCAGGGGTGGCACCTCGTCGCCGACCCCCACGCCGACCACGCCGACGCCGGGTCCGACCGACCCGCCGCCGACCACCACCACCCCGCCGCCGGCCGGTGGCGGCTGCACGGCCAGCTACACGGTGACGCGTTCCTGGCAGGGTGGCTTCCAGGGCGATGTCACGATCACGAACAACGGCAGTTCGGCTTTGTCCGGCTGGACCGCGAGCTGGACCTGGCCCAACGGGCAGGCGATCAGCCAGATCTGGGGCGCCACCCAGACGACGTCCGGCTCGTCGGTGACGGCGACGAACGTGTCCTACAACGGCACTGTCGCACCGTCGGGGACCGCGACGTTCGGCTTCCTGGGCAGCTCCACAGGGACCAACAACGCCCCCACGGTGACCTGCGCCGCCCGCTGAACCCCTCGCCCCAATAGTTGACCAAGAGGTTTGCGTCACCGGAACCGCTCCGGATGACGCAAACCTCTTGATCAACAGGGGCTGACGGGGGGTGGGGTGGGTGGGGTGGGGGGTGGGTGGGGTGGGGTGGGGGGTGGGTGGGGTGGGGTTAGCGGACCATGGAACCTACTACCGGTTTGGTGAGAAGTGCCGACTGGTTGCGCTGGATGCCCGGGTCTAGGGTCTTGGCCACGAAGATCGCGTGCCAGATGCAGAAGATCAACACCGTCCACACCTTGCGGGAGTGGTCGGCCTCCTCCCGCTTGTGCTCGTCGAGCAGCCGCAGCGCGTACGACAGGTCGAGCAGGTCGCCCGCGCCCGAGGTGCTGAGCACGTGTCGGGCCCACTCGTACATCTCGCCGCGCAGCCAGACCCGGGTCGGGGTCGGGAAGCCCAGCTTCTTGCGGTTGACGATGGCCGGCGGCACGACACCCTGCAACGCCTGGCGCATCGCGTACTTGGTGGCGTCGGAGCGCGGCGGCAGCTTCAGGTCGACCGGGATCTTCGCCGCGACGTCGAAGACCTCACGGTCGAGAAACGGCACCCGCACCTCCAACGAGTGCGACATCGAGATCCGGTCGGCCTTCACCAGGATGTCGCCGCGCAGCCAGGTGTAGAGGTCGACGTACTGCATCTTGGTGACGTCGTCCAGCTCGGTGCACTCGGCGTAGATCGGGGCGGTGACGTCGGTGTAGCGCACCGAGGGGTCGTAGCGGCGCATCAGGTGCTGCTTCTCCTCCTCGGTGAACATCCGCGCGTTGCCGTAGTAGCGCTCCTCGATCGGGGTGGTGCCACGCTCCAGGAAGCTCTTGCCCTTGACCCCCTGCGGGATCGCCTTGGAGACCGCGCGCAGGCCCTTCTGCACCCCGCCGGGCAGACCGTTGACGGTGCCCAGCGACAGCGGCTCCCGGTAGATCGTGTAACCGCCGAAGAACTCGTCCGCGCCCTCGCCGGAGAGCACCACCGTGACGTGCTCGGCCGCCTTCTTGGCCACGAAGTAGAGCGGCACCAGCGCCGGGTCGGCCACCGGGTCGTCCAGGTGCCAGACGATCTTCGGCAGCGCGTCGATCATGTCCTGCGGACCGATCTTGGTGGGGATGGTGGTGACGTCGAGGTGCCGGGCCGAGTCCTGGGCGACGTCGATCTCCGAGTAACCCGGCACGTCGTAGCCGACGGTGAAGGTCAGGATGTTCGGGTTGAACTCCCGCGCCAACGCCACCACCGCCGTGGAGTCGATGCCGCTGGACAGGAACGAGCCGACCGGCACGTCGGAGCGCATGTGCATGCGCACGCTCTCCCGCAGCGTCTCCCGGATCTCGTGGTAGAGCTTCTGCTCGTCGTCGACAGGCGCCGGCCGGAACACCGGCCGGTACCACCGGCGTACGTCGATCCGGCCGCCCGGGGTCCAGTTCAGGTACTCCCCCGACCCGATCCGGCTGATGCCCTTGTGCAGGGTGCCGGGCTCGGGGACGTACTGCAGGGTCAGGTAGTGGCTCAGGTTGGCCGGGTCGACACCCGCGTCGCCCTGGTAGTTGCTGTGCGCGAACGGCAGCAGCGCCTTCTTCTCCGAGGCCAGGTAGAGGCCGTCGGCGGTCTCCAGGTAGTGCATCGGCTTGATGCCGAAGTAGTCGCGAGCACCGAACGCGCGCCGTTCCTGTCGGTCCCAGATGACGAAGGCGAACATGCCCCGCAACCGGGTGAGCACCTGCTCACCCCAGTAGTGGTAGCCCGCGACGATCACCTCACCGTCACCGGCGGTGGCGAACTGGGCACCGAAGTTCCTGATCAACTCCTCGCGCAGCTCGATGTAGTTGTAGATCTCGCCGTTGAAGGTCAGCAGGTAACGGCCGTTCGCGTAGGGCAGTGGCTCGTGGCTCGACGCGACGTCGATGATGGCCAGCCGCTTGTGGGCGAACACGCCGTCCGCGTACCGGCCGGAAGCGTCGCCGACCACCTCGACCCCGGTCTCGTCGGGGCCGCGGTGGTGCAGGCATTCCAACGCTCCGGCGATGTGGTCGCGGTGCGCTGCGGCGTTGCCGTTCGCGCTGAAGAAGGCCAGAAGTCCGCACATGGTGGCCATCTTTCCACGCGCGTCGTCGGGCCTCGCAGCCGTCCGTCGATCCGCCCGACTCCCGGGGGCCGTCACCGCGAACCGGACGCGCGGTACCGTCGGGACCAGCAACGAAGCGGAGGGAGCGGCGCAATGACCGAGGGACGCACCGACGGTACGCCGACGGACGGTACGGAATCGCACGATCCGGACTTCCCGGAGGCGTTCCTGTCCTTCATGCGGCAGGGCTGGCGCGACACCGCGCTCCCCGTGACGCCCCGCCCGGAGACCCCCAACTACGCCAAGCGGCGGGCGGCCCTCTCGGCTGCCTTCCCCGGCGAGACGCTGGTGATCCCCACCGGCACCGAGAAGGTCCGGGCCAACGACACCGACTACCCGTTCCGGCCCGGCAGTGACTTCGCCTACCTGACCGGCGACCACGACGCCGACAGCGTGCTGGTGCTGCGGCCGAACGGCTCGGGGCACGACGCGATGCTGTACATGCGGCCCCGGTCCTCCCGGGAGACCGACGAGTTCTTCCGCAGCCGCAACGGCGAGCTGTGGGTGGGCCGCCGGCACACCCTCGGCGAGAAGTCGACCGAACTGGGCCTGCCCACCGCCGACCTGACCGGCCTGGAAGCGACGCTCGCCGACCTCGCTCCGGGGCGTACCCGCGTGTTGCGTGGTTTCGACGCCCAGGTGGACGCGGCCGTCCGCCCCTACGACGGGCCCCGCGCCGAGGGCCAGCCGGCCCGGGACCGCGAGCTCGCCATCGCCATCTCGGAGATGAAGCTGGTCAAGGACGAGTGGGAGATCGGCCAACTCCAGGACGCGATCGACGCCACCGTACGCGGCTTCGAGGACGTGGCCCGGATCCTGCCGGCCGACCGTGCGGTCTCCGAGCGGCTCCTGGAGGGCGTGTTCGCGCTGCGGGCCCGCCACGACGGCAACGACGTCGGGTACAGCTCGATCGTCGGCGCCGGCGAGCACGCCACGATCCTGCACTGGGTGCACAACCACGGCGCCACCCGACCGGGTGACCTGCTGCTGATGGACATGGGCGTCGAGGGCCGCAACCTCTACACCGCCGACGTGACCCGGGTCCTGCCGGTGAGCGGCCGATTCACCGCGCTGCAACGCCAGGTCTACGACATCGTGTACGCCTCGCAGCAGGCCGGCATCGACGCCATCCGCCCCGGCGTGACGTTCAAGGACGTCCACCTGACCTGCATGCGCGTCCTCGCCGAGGGCCTGTCCGACCTCGGCCTGCTGCCGGTGAGCGTGGACGAGGCGATGGACGAGAAGTCGACCGTCTACCGGCGGTGGACGCTGCACGGCTTCGGCCACATGCTCGGCATCGACGTGCACGACTGCTCCAACGCGCGCAAGGAGACGTACCGCGACGGTGCGCTGGGCGAGGGCTACGTGCTCACCGTCGAGCCCGGCCTGTACTTCCAGCCCGAGGACGAGCTGGTCCCCGCCGAGCTGCGCGGCGTCGGCATCCGGATCGAGGACGACGTGCTCGTCACCGCGACCGGCGCGACGAACCTCTCGGCCGGACTGCCCCGCACCGCCGACGAGGTCGAGACCTGGCTTGCCGAACAGCGCGAAGCCGGCCCCCGCCTGCCCAGCTGACCCGCCCTCCACCCTCGCCTGTCGGACCTGCCCCGCCTGCCGGCAGCCTCGTCCCGCCTGACCCTTGATCCACTCGCTTTCCTGGAAGTCGCGCTGTCCCCGCTGCTCTGAGGGCGCGGTTTTCAGGAAACCGAGTGGATCAAGGGAGTGGATCACGGCGGTGGACCCCTGCCGCCATCTGCACGTCGGCGTTCCGGGCCGGCCGTGATGCTCGCCCGCCCCGCGACGTCTCTCGTAGGCGTTTGTGCTGCTCAGGACCCTTCCTCCCACTCCGGGCCGGCTGCCCGCCGTCAGCGTGACTGCGCCCAATGCGTGGTTATCTCGGATACGTCCGCATCGCGAAGATGGTTCTCATACGGTGGGGATCAGTGGCTGCAACCCATTTGTAGCCGGTCGTGGCGCCTCGGGTGGTGCGACCCCGTCTGGTAGCAGGAAAGGGCGGAAGGCTCTGATGTCCAACGACGTAACGAGTACCGACGGCGGGGCCTCGACAGCCCCGCCGACACGGCGAAGGCGGGCGCTCTGGGTCGCCGGCGTGGCCGGGCTGACCGGTGTGGTCGGCCTGGCGGCCCTCGGCGGCGTCGCCGCTCGGGACGACAAACCAAAGTCCGAGCAGGTGTCCGACGCGCAGCCGTCGACCAACCGGCAGAACGTCAGCGACAGCGGTGGCGCGGACAGGAACGGCGCCAAGGACGACGGCGGTCAGGACGACGACTGGAGCGGTGACGACTGGAGCGGCTTCGACGACCAGTCCGACAGGGACGGCAAGAACGGCAAGGACGGCAAGGACGGCAAGGACGGCAAGGACGGCAGGCGCGACGAGAAGGACCGCACCAAACAGGTCCCGTGCGACACCGACAAGCTGATCCAGGCGATCACGTTCGCCAACAGCGAGGACGGCGGTGTGCTGGAGCTGGCCAAGGGCTGCACCTACACGCTGACTCGCAACCAGGACGGCAACGGCCTCCCGGTGATCACCGAGCACATCACCCTCAAGGGTGAGCACACCACCATCGGCCGCGAAGCCACGGCTGACTACTTCCGCATCCTCAACGTCGGTGCCGGCGGGCACCTCACGCTCAAGGGCCTGAGCATCAGGGGTGGCCAGACCCTTCAATCCGCGATAACCGCGGACCCGGCGACGGTCTGGGCGCCGTACTCCGCAGTGGTCCGCACCACCGTGGCCAAGCCGGCAGCCGCAGCGGCACCCGGCAGCAAGCCAGCGGTCGCGACGGCACCCGGCAGCAAGCCGGCAGCCGCGACGCCCGGAGCGGCAGCCGCGAAACCCGCAGCAACCGCTGCCACGCCCGCCGGCAAGGCAGCACCGGCCAAGGCAGCACCCACCAAGGCCGCCGCCAAGGCGGCACCCACCAAGGCCACCGCGAAGGCAGCACCGGCCAAGGCCGCTGCCAGGACGGCACCCGCCACGGCAGCAGCAGCGACCAAGGCCGCCACCGCCAAGCCGATAGCCGCGCCAGCGAAGCCGGTGGGTGCCGGGACGACTGTGGTGCCGCTTGTCGAGCAGCCCGGGTTCACCGACGGCGCCGGGGTGCTGGTGCAGCCCGGAGGACGCGCGGAGATCCTGGAGAGCGAGTTGCTCTACAACCAGTCCGGCGGCAACGGTGGCGGGCTGGCCAACTTCGGCAGCACCAGGCTCAGCAAGGCGACGGTCGCGCACAACACCGCGTTCTTCTTCGGCGGTGGGGTCTTCAACGCTGGCGTACTCCAGGTCGACGAGTCGAAGATCAAGGACAACACCGGGATCGTCGGCGGCGGCGGCATCTCTAATGGCGCTGCGGAGATCTTCACCGAGGACGTCGACGGCGGCTCGGTCTGGGTCTACAAGAGCGAGATCAGCGACAACGAGACGCTCGGCTTCGGCGGCGGCGTCCTGGACGTCGAGGGCACCACCACGTTGCACCAGACGACGGTCAGCGACAACACCGCGGTTCTCGCCGGTGGTGGCGTCGCGGTGGCCGACAGCCAGCTCACCCTCAAGGACGCCACGGTGGCCAAGAACAGCACCGCCGGCGTGGGTGGTGGCCTGGCGGTTGCCTTCGACAGCGTCGCGACGATCGAGAACAGCAGGATCAAGGACAATACCGCTGGGTTCTTCGGTGCCGGCCTCTACAACGAGGACAGCGTCACCACGCTGCGCGAGAGCGAGGTGTCGGGCAACCGTGCCGTCGGCCCGCTCGGCAGCGGCGGTGGCATCTACAACACCGACGGCGGCGAGGTCAGCCTTCACCGGACGAAGGTGACGCACAACTTCGCCACCCTGCCGCCGGGCGGGATCTCCAACGGCCTCGGCAGCTTCGTACGGCTTGACGACGAGTCCGTCGTGTCCGCCAACCGCCCTACCAACTGCCTGAACGTTCCCGACTGTTTCTGAGCGGAACGGGTGGCTGATCCACATAGAGGGTGCGCCCCTCCGAGCCCTGACCGGCTCGGAGGGGCGTACCCATTTGGGCAGGTCAGGGGCGCGCAGGCCGGCTTGGGTGGTGCCGTGCCGGTCCGCACCTGATTGGGAGCAACATGAACCGAATGTGGGCTTCTCTCGGATAAGCCCGCGAGGCGAGGAACCTTCTCATACGGTGGTTTTGGGAGCTACAACCGATTTGTAGCAGGGGACGCCCGTCTGACGGCGGCGACCCTGTCTGGTACGAGGAGAGGGCAGAGAGCTCCGATGTCCAACTACCTAACGAACAACGAAGCCTCCGGGCGGGCGACGGCCAAGCGCCGCCGCAAGCTCTGGCTCGCCAGTGGCGTGGCCGGTTTGACGGGCGTGATCAGTCTCGCGGCGGTGGGCGTCGCGGGCAGCGCCGGAGCGGTCGGCCTGAACTGGAACACCGCGCAGGTCAGCAAGGACGGCGACCAGCGGGGCGACGAGGCGCGCGACTGGGACAAGGACGAGAACCGGGACAAGGACAAGAACAAGGACAAGGACCGGGACAAGGACCACGAGCGCGGGAAGGAGGTGCCCTGCGACACCGACAAGCTGATTCAGGCGATCGTGTTCGCCAACAACAAGCACGGCGGTGTGCTGGAACTGGCCAAGGGCTGCACCTACAACCTGACCCGGAACGACTACCAGGGCAACGGCCTGCCGGTGATCACCGAGCGGATCACGCTGAAGGGCGAGCACACCACGATCGCCCGTGAGGCCACGGCCGACTACTTCCGGATCCTCAACGTCGGCAGCGGTGGACACCTCACCATCAAGGGCCTGACCATCAAGGGTGGGCAGACCCTCGAGCTGTTGAACGGTGTCGAGCCGGCGGCCGTCTGGGCGTCCTACTCGGACTCCGAGGCGATCGCCGCGCAGGTGAAGGCGGGCGTTCCGCTGAACCAGGCGCTCACCGCCCGGCAGGCCAACCCGAAGGCGGGCCTGACGGCCGCGCCGAAGGTCACGGCCAAGGCCGCGCCGGCCGCCAAGGCGGGCGTCGTCACGCCGCTGGTCGAGTTCCCGCAGGACACCGACGGTGCCGGCATCCTGGTCCAGCCGGGTGGCACCGCCGAGATCCTGGAGTCCGAGGTCGTCCTCAACCAGTCGGGCAGCAACGGTGGTGGTGTGGCCAACTTCGGCACCACGAAGATCTGGCACAGCACCGTGACCCGTAACACCGCCTTCTTCTTCGGTGGTGGTGTCTTCAACGCCGGCCTGCTCAAGGTCGAGGAGTCGAAGATCAAGGACAACACCGCCATCATCGGTGGCGGCGGCATCTCCAACGGCGCCGCGGAGATCTTCGCCGACGACGTCGACGGCGGAACGGTCGAACTCAAGAAGTCCGAGATCACCGACAACGAGACGCTGGGCTTCGGTGGTGGCTACCTCGACATCGAGGGCAACACCACGGCGTACGAGACCAAGTTCGTCTCGAACACCGCGGTCCTCGCCGGCGGTGGTATCGCCGCTGCGGACAGCCAGCTCAACCTGCACCAGGTCACGGTGGAGAAGAACAGCACCGCCGGTGTCGGTGGCGGTGTGGCCCTCGCCTTCGACAGCGTGGCCACGTTCGAGAAGAGCAGCATCAAGGACAACACCGCCGGCTTCTTCGGCGGCGGGCTCTTCAACGCCGGCAGCGTCACCACGCTGCGTGACAGCGAGGTCGTCGGCAACCGGGCCATCGGCCCGATCGGGGTCGGCGGCGGCATCTTCAACATCTTCGGCGAGGTCAACCTGTCGAAGACGAAGGTCGCCCACAACTTCTCCACCTTCGCTCCGGGCGGTGTCTTCAGCTTCTTCGGCGAGGTGAACGTGGACGACAAGTCCGCGATCACCGCGAACCGTCCGACGAACTGCCTGGCCATCCCGGGCGGCACCATCGAGAACTGCTTCGCCTGATCACCCTTCGGGTGACGAGATAGCAGAGCACCAACGGGCCGGCCCCCTTCCGCGAGACGCGGAAGGGGGCCGGTTCACGCTACTTCTGGACGAAGACCGCCACGCTGCGCGCCGGTACGGTGAGCCCGCCGGTCGCCCGGTCGAACGAGGCGGTACGCAGCGCCGGGTCGGCCGATTCGACAAGCACCGGGTGCAGTGCCACGTCCGCGTCGCGCAACCCGGTCACCGTCTGGGTGGCCGTTGACGGGGTGCTGTTGAAGACGACGGTCAGCGACGTCCACGGCCCGCCCAGCCCCCGAGCGTCCAGGGTCATGGTCAGCACGCCGGGCGTCTCCTGCGCACCGGACAGCGGGAACGCGACCCGCCGCTGCACCTGCTCCGCGGTGGCCAGCCCGAACACCGGCGACGACGCCCGGATGCGCAGCAGCTCGGCGTACCGGGCGTCGGTGGTGTTGATCGCCGCGCAGTCCGGCACCAGCGCCGGGTCGGCCAGCAGCGGCTTCGCGTACGACCACTTGTCCTCGTTGTCGGGCGCGGGCGGCAGACCGACGCCGAACCCGTTGCCCTGTTCGCAACCCCAGCGGATCTGGTTGAACCAGTCACCGGAGTTGTACGAGTTGCGGTCCAGCGACTTCGACCGCAGCCGTTCGGTGCCGGCGGTGACGAACCCGGTGCCCTGCCCCAGCACCACGGTGCTCAGCGCCAGCACCTGCATCCGGGAGCGGTCCGCCGCCGAGGTGGCCTGCGGCAGTTTGTACGCCAACGCGTCGTACAGGATCTCGTTGTCGTGTGCGTCGGCGTAGGTGACGGCCTCCCCCGGCGCGGCGGTGTAGCCGGCCGGGGAGCCGTTGTAGTCCACCTGCGCCCCGGTGACCTGGCGGCCGGCGGTGTCGGTGAACCGGTAGCCGCGCAGGTTGCCGGTGAGCCCCACCTTGATCAGGTCGTGGGCGTGCAGCAGGCGGGTCTTCTGTTCGGTGGGTGACCCGTTCACCGGGTCGCCGTTCGGGTCGGTGTAGAGCCCGGAGGCGAAACCCTGCACGCGCGGGTTGGCGTCGAACGGGCCGCCGCCGCGCACCGCGTCGCGCAGCCGGTCGTTGAAGGTGCCGATGCCGGTGCCGGCCATGTTGGCCTGGGTGGCCTGCACGAACCGGGCGTCGTCGGCGACCTCACCGAAGTTCCAGCCCTCGCCGTAGAGCAGGATCGACCGGCCGTCCACGCCGTCGCGGGCGACGGTCAGCCGGTCCAGTGCCGCACGGACGGCCAGGATGTTCGCCTTCGGGTGGTGACCCATCAGGTCGAAGCGGAAGCCGTCCACCTTGTACTGCCGGGCCCAGGTGACGAGCGAGTCGACCACCAGCTTGCCCATCATGGCGTGCTCGGGAGCGGTGTTGGCGCAGCAGGTGGAGTTGGCCACCGCGCCGTCCTCGAGCAGCCGGTGGTAGTAGCCGGGCACGATCTGGTCGAGCACCGACGTCGCGTCGGTGCCGGCCGCCGACGTGTGGTTGTAGACCACGTCCATCACCACGCGCAGCCCGGCGTCGTTCGCCCCGGCGACCATCCGCCGGAACTCGGCGGTCCGTGCCGCACCGACCGGGTCGACGGCGTAACCACCCTCGGGCACGGTGTAGTGCAGCGGGTCGTACCCCCAGTTGTAGCCGTCGGTCTCGGCGACCGCCGCCACGCACTTCTGCTGCTCGGCCGAGTCCGGTGGCAGCGCCGCCAGGTCGCAGGCCGGCTGGCGCTGGTCGGCCCGCCGCTCGGGGATCGTCGCGAAGTCGAACGCCGGCAACAGGTGCAGGTGGGTGACCCCGGCCGCGCCGAGCGCCCGCAGGTGGGTCATGCCGGCGGTTCCCGGGTCGGTGAAGGCGAGGAACGTCCCCCGCCGGTCGGCCGGCACACTCTCGTCGGCGATGGAGAAGTCCCGCACGGACAACTCGGTGATCTGCGCCTTCGCGGGCGGCACCGGCGCCGGTTTGCGCAGGGTGCGCCACCCGGCCGGGGCCAGCGCCGGGTCGTTCAGGTCGACGATCTGGCTGTGCGTGGAGTCGGCGGCGAGGGCCACCGAGTACGGGTCGGTGACCGCCGCGGTGACGATCCGCTGCGCCGCGGGCTGCCACGCCCGCACCTCGTACCGGTAGAACTTGCCGGTCCAGGAGCGCTCACCGCGCACCGACCAGACGCCGGTGCGGTCGTCGCGGCGCATCGGCACCGTCTTCGGCGCGGCGGTGGGCGAGTCGAACAGTTGCAGGCGCACGCTCTGAGCGGTCGGCGCCCACAGCGCGAGGCTCGGCGTCCGCTCCGCGAACGTGGGCCCGAGGGTGGCGTCGGTCGCCCGGGAGTACACGTCGTCGAGCACGCCGGGGGTCTGCACGCCGGTCGCGGCGAGCAGCGCACCGTCGGCGTCGCGTTCGGTGACGAGCACCTGCCCCCGCAGCGCCGCCGGGACCGAGGCCAGGTCCGCCCGGTCCAGGGCGAAGCTACGGTACGACCACAGGTGCGGGAACCTGTCGCGTTGGGCCTCGGTGAGCCCGTTGCGCTGCGCCCGCAGCGGCATCGTGGTGTACGTGCCGGTCAGCTCGCCGTCGACCACGCTCACACCGCCGGTGCGCGCGACGACGAGCGCGTACGTCCTGCCGTCGGTCGACGGTCTCTGCCACGCCACTGTGGCCCTGTCGATCCAGTGCGCCTTCTGCCTGCTGATGTCGGTGTCCCCGGTGGCGGTGGTGACCGTCGACGGCAGCAGGCGGCCCGGCGTGGCGGCGAGCAACCACACCTCCCGGCCGGCGCTGGCGAAGTCGAGCCGCTGGTCGTCGGGCAGGTCCTTGGTGTCACCGTTGTGGATGATGTAGTTCAGCCCGGTGGCACCGGCCGCCAACGGCACCCGGAACACCGCCCCGAACGCGTCGACGGTGCTCGGCCGCAGCGGGGCGGACCACTCGGTCGGGTTGGCCGCCCCGTCCCACAGGTGCAGGCCCCAACCGTCGTAGTTGCCGTCGGCCCGCCGGTAGTGCAACACCGCGGTGCCCTCCTCGACCGGCGGGTCCGGCTCACCGGTGGCCGCCTGCCGGCTCGGGTAGATCGCCGGGTCGCCCTGTCTGAGCCAGATCTCGCCGGTCCGGGTGAGGTCGATGCTGCGGTCCTCGGCGACGTCCTTCGTGCCAGCCTTGTCGACGACCAGGAAATTCACCGACGTCGCGCCCGGCTTGAGCTTCACCCAGGCGAACCGGCCGTAGGAGTCCTCCCCGGCGAACGGCTGCCCCTTCGGCCACTCGGTGACGTACGCCGGGTCGACGTCGCCCCAGGCGTAGAGCCCCCAGTCGTCGTACCCACCGGCGGGACGCTGGTAGTGCACCACCGCCCACTCCCGGGAGCTGCCCGGCGCAGGGGTCCCGACGACCGCGGTGGACCGGGCGGTGGCGGTACGGCCCCGACCGTCGCGGACCACCGCCTTGTACTCGACCCGGGTGCCACCGGCGAGGCCGGTCAGGTCGTGATTCACGGTGTACGGGGCGTGGTCGGCGCTGCCCAGCAGCGTCCACCGGCCGCCGGCCACCCGCGCCCCGACGGTGACGGTGGCCAGCGGGTCGCCGGTCACCCGGGCGGTGACCGCCGCCCGGGTGGCGACCGGCGCACCAGGAACCGGACTGGTGATGATGATCGTCGGCTTGTCGGCCGCCGCCGCGACGGGGCTGCCGGCCCGGTACACCACCGCCGACAGCGGCGGCACGGTGACCGTCAGTTCGCCGTCCCCGCCGGCGGTGGCGCGGTCGGTGCCGCCGTAGATGCCGGTGAAGGTGGTGCCGGCCGACCAGGTGTCCACGGTGACAGTCTGCGCGGTGTCGGCGTTGTTGAGCGCCACCACGTACTCGGTGCGGTCGGCCGGGGCGATCCGGGAGGCGGCGAAGACGCCCGGCCCGTCGGCCGCGTACCGGGTGACCTGCACGCCGTCGCGCAGCGCCGGGTGTGCCTGGCGCAGCCGGCCCAGGTCGGCGATGGTCCGGTACAGCGGGTGGGCCGGGTCGAACTGGTCGCTGGCGTGGGTACGGTCGGTGCCGAGCAGGTCGTCGTCGAGGTAGTCGGGGACCGACGAGGCGAACATGTCCTGGCGGGCGTCCTTGTCCCCACCCGGGCCGGTGAAGCCCTGTTCGTCGCCGGAGTAGACCACCGGCTGCCCACGGGTCAGGAACATCAACTGATGGGCGAGCTGGTCACGACGCAGGTGACTGGCCGGGTCACTGCCACCTCCGGCGATGAACGACCCGATCCGGCCCATGTCGTGGTTGCCGAGGAAGGTGGGCAGCCGGCCCGCGTCGGTGTCCCGGGCCGCGTAGAGGTCGTCACGGGCGTACACGTCGGCGAGCGCCTTCGCGGAGCCGGCAGCGGCGGTGAAGCCGCGCGCGGCCTCCTGGAAGGCGAAGTCGAGGGTGGCCGGCAGGCCACCCTGGCGGACGTAGCTGGAGCTGATCTCCGGGTCGGCGCTGTACACCTCGCCGAACATGAAGAAGTCCTTCTTGCCGGCCTTTTCGGCGGCCCGCTCGATGCCCTGGCTGAACTGCGGCCAGAAGTCCATGTTGACGTGCTTCACGGTGTCCAACCGGAACCCGTCGACGCCGGTCGCGCCGATCCAGTCCCCGTACGCCTTGGTCAGCCCCCGGACCACCTCGGGACGCTCGGTCCACAGGTCGTCGAGGCCGAAGAAGTCGCCGTACTCGCTGTTCTCGCCGGCGAAGGTGGAGTCACCCCGGTTGTGGTACATGGTGACGTCGTTCAACCAGGCCGGCACCTTGACCGTGGCGTCGTCCGGCTCGGCGAACGTCGGCGTGTACGGGAACGATTCGCTGTCGACAGGCGGGAACGCGCGGCTGCCGTCGGCGTAGTTGCGGTCCTCGAACGCCCGGCCCTGCGCGTCGGTGTACGGCGAGGTCGCCTTGTCGACGTAGGCGTACCGGTCTTCGGCGTACTTGATGACGTCGGCGGTGTGGTTGACGATCACGTCGAGGTAGATCTTCATGCCGCGCTGGTGGGCGAGCCTGACCAGCCGCTTCATCTCCTCCATGGTGCCGAAGTGCGGGTCGACCTGGGTGAAGTCGGTGATCCAGTAGCCGTGGTAGCCGGCCGAGATGTCGTTGCCGGAACCCTGCACCGGCCGGTTCTTGAAGATCGGGGCGAGCCAGATGGCAGTGGTGCCCATGCCCTGGATGTAGTCCAACTTGTCGATGACGCCCTTGAGGTCGCCGCCGTGGTAGAAGCCCTTGTCGGTGGGGTCGAGGCCGGTCCGCAGCCGGTCGCCGGTAAGGCCGCCCCGGTCGTTGCGGGGGTCTCCGTTGGCGAACCGGTCCGGCAGGACGAAGTAGAACTGCTCGGCCCGGGCGGAGGTGCCGCCCGCCTTCAGCAGCGCCTCGGCGGTGGGTTCGGCACCCCACTGCGGCGCGCCGGCGACCACGAGTGGGGCGCCGTCGGACGGGCGGGGGCCCGCCGCAGCGGGGTGCACGGCGACCGGAGTGCCGACGAGCGTGACGGTGAGCAGTGCGGCGAGGGCCAGCAGGGCGGTACCTGAAATCGGCGAGGGTCTCATCGACGCCTTCCTCTGGTCGCTGATTGGCGCACGCTAACCCTTGCCGAAACAATCTGCAATGCCTTGCAAACATGGTCGCAACAAAGCAGCATTCTTGCGGAAGCGCCGGTCAGAAACCGTCGCAGCGCCCTCCGTCCACGGTGCAGTCGCGCGGCGTGTGCGACGCCCGCTCCATGTGGAAACGCAACGACACCGAACCACCTGGCGACACCTCGACCCCACTGAGGTACGTGAAGCCGTCGTCGCCCTGCCGGAGCGTCCCCTGCGGAACGCCCTCCACCCAGGCGGTCACCAGCCGTCCACCCGGAAACTCCAACCGCACCGTCCAACCACGGCTACGGGCGGACGTGTTGACCATCGACACCTCGCCGATGAAACCCCCGTCGAAGCTCTGCACCACCCGGTACCGCCCGGTCATCGCCGGCTGCCCCGAGGCTGCCCGGCTCGGCGACCGCGTCGCCGTCGGCCTCCCGGTCGGACCGGCAGTCGGACCGACCGTCGGTGACCCGGACGCAGTGCTCGGCGGCAACCCACTGGCCCGCCCGGACAGCCCCGGCATCACCGGCACCGGAGACGGCGCCGACGTGGGCGCACTCGGCGCCGACACCGCGGACGGCACCGGCAGCGCCGGCGGCTGCGCGCCGTCCGGCGCCGGGCTCCGCCCCCGGTACGCGCCCAGGGCCACGATGAGCAGGACCACCATCACGACGACACCGGCACCCACCACGATCCAGGGTGACGTGGCGATCGCCACTGGACCGTGCGGCGGGCGCGGAACACGGCGCATGCCGGACATGTACCTCCTTCAGTGGACCGTCCGGGCAGCGTAGCGATCGGTGGCCCACGCCGGGAAGCCTCGACGGCGCACCAGGGTTCCGGCTCCGGCTCAGCCGATCCGGCAGTCGACCCCGTTGATCGTGCACGCGATCGGTCGCTGCGCCGACTCACCCCAGCCGACGCGCAGCCGCAGCGTCCGCGAGTCACCAGGCTTCATCGAACGGGTGCCGCGCACCACGAACCGCCCGTTCCCACGCCCCCGCACCGAGACGCCCGAGTCGTCACCGACCCGCAGAGCCCACGTGTCGTCGTCGAACGCCAACTCGACCTGCCAGTCCAGCGACCGGGTCGACAGGTTGTCGATCGACAGCGACGCGGACTCCCCGTCCCAGCCGTCCGTACCGACCTGGTACCGGGCGCTGACCGTGTCGTCCGCCGATGCCGACGGCGCCACCAGGACACTCGTCCGCCCGGGAGTCGGCGAGCCGGTCACGGTGGCCCGCGGCGACGGCGTCCGACTGCTCCGCGACGGACGCGGCGACACCGAGCGCCGCTCCACAGCCGCCGGGGTCGGCCCACTTGTGGCCGACGCGGCACCCGGCACGGTCGGCAGGAACGCCGGAGGCGCGGCCTGCGGCGCGGCGTTCCGCTCCCTCGTCCGGAACGACAACAGCGCGATCACCAGGAGCACCACGAGCGCGCACACACCGAGCAGCACCACGACCCACGGCACCGACGCCAACACCCGCGCCGCACGCGAACCTGCCGCACCATCCGGCCGCACCGCCATCAGGTCTCCCCTCGTCCCCACCGACGCGACAGCGTAGCCAGCGCCGCGCAAACCGGAAACCGGGCGGGTACGGATCGGGCCGAGCGGCCCCGGTCGGTCAGCCCGTCCGGACGACCGTGCAGATGAGCGGGCCGTCATCCGAGATGCGCAGCAGGTAGCGGTACCGCTCTCCCGGCACCGCCTGCCCCCGACTGTCCAGGAACTCCCACTCCACCGCCACCATCGTCAACAACGCGGACACCTGCTGCACGTCGTCGATCCGGGCGTGGGCAGCGACCAACTGCCGGTCCTGGTAGTCAGGCGCCGCACCCACGAAGGACAGTGCCACCGCCGCCGTCGACGTGAACGAGAAGCTGTAGGTGTCGGCCACCACCAACCCCGGCAGGGAGTAACAGCCGGCGATGCCCGGCAGGTCGCCGGAGGTCAACGCCACGCCGTACCGGTCGAAGAAGTCGGCCAACGTGTCAAGATCCGTGGAGGCGTTCACGGTCACACCAATTGCCGGTGACCACCCAGGTCAAACCTCAGCGCGACGGCACCCGCACCTCGATCTCCGAACCCAACCGGGCTTCGGCGGCCAGACCGAGGTCGTCCCCACTCCAGAACCGTCCCGGGTCATACCAGTTCGGACGCCGACCCGCCGGCAACAGCCCCATGGCCTCATAGGTCACTGCCACCACCTCGGCGCAGTACGCCGTCTCCAGCGCCCGGTCCCGCTCCCCCGCCGACCCGACGGGGCTGGCGGCGGCCGGGGTGGGCCGAAGCGCCGGACGGCCGGGGCGCGGCAGCGCCGGCACCCGGCCCCGCACCCAACGCCACGCCAACTGCGCCGTCGACGGGAACGGCGTGCCGTCCAACCGCGCGATCGTCCGCAGCACCGCCCGCTCCATCTCCCCGTCCGCCGGCGGGTCGAGCTGCCGCAGCCAGGCCCGTTGGCCGTACCGGTTGGCCCAGACGCCTACCGCGTCCCGCAGGTCATGCAGTTGGACGCCACGCTGGTGGGTGCCCGACCACAGGTCCGGTAACGACCTGCCCAACTCCGCGTGCCACATCAGCGGCGGCAGGTCGTCCAGCACCACCGCCATCCCGACGTGGTTCACCGGGCTGTTGGTGGTGAACTGGATCGCCCGGTCCGGCACGCTGCGACCCCGGAACACCCACACGTCACCGGTGCGGGTCAACTCGACGGCCTCATCCAGGCTGATGCTCATGGGGGTCTAGCCTAGGCCGATGCGGCAACGAATGCGGTGGTGGAAGGTTCTCGGTCTGGCCGGCCTCGCCGGCGTCGCGGCCTCCGGCGTGGTCATCGCGCGGGCCGAACGGCGGCGGCGCGCGTACACCCCGGAGGAGATCCGGCAGCGGCTGCTGGAGCGACACGCCCAGGCCGGCGACGCCACGAAGCCCGCCGACCCGGCCTGACCAGCCGTCCCCTGTCGACAATGGACGGGGCGGCCGGGCCGGTCGAAGATCGATACGATGAGGGTATGACGACGCCCGTCGCACAACGGCCCTTCGTCCTGTCCACCCCTGCCGCGGCGATCGAACGGCACGGCGACGTAGACCTGCACCTGCCCACCGTCGGCGATCCCGCGCCGGCCGTCGTGGTGGTGCACGGCGCCCCCCTGCCACCCGACGCACCCGACCCCCGCGACTGGCTGCTCTACCGCGGCTACGGCGCTCTGCTCGCCGCGAGCGGCGTGGTCACCGCGCTGGTCAGCTACCAGGTGTCCGACCTGTCGGCGCTGCCCGCCGCAGCCGACGACATCGCCGCGATGGTCGAGCAGGTCCGCGCCGACCCGCGGGTCGACCCCGAGCGGGTGGTGCTGTGGTTCTTCTCCGGCGGCGGTCTCTTCGCAGCCGACTGGCTCCGCGTCCCGCCGCCCTGGCTACGCGGGATCGCACTGACGTACCCGCTGCTCGTCCCGTTCCCCGGCTGGGAGGTCGACGCTCGGTTCCTGCCCGTCGAAGCCCTCGACGCCGGCACCGGCGTGCCGTTGGTGCTCACCCGCGCCGGCCAGGACATCCCCCCGGTGCTGGCCGGCATCGACGCGTTCCTCCCCGCAGCAGGCGCGCAGGGATGGCCGATGCGGGTGATCGAGGTACCGGACGGCCAGCACTCCTTCGACATCCTCAACCACGGCCCGCAGTCCGAGGCGGCCGTCCTTGCCGCCCGCGACGCGGTCGTGGAGCTACTCAAGGCAACCTGAGCCCTTCCCGCCCCACCCCACCCATCCACCCCGTCGCCGCCTCGCCCGGTCGACCGGCGAGGCGGTCAAGGCATCGCGACCGCCGCGTGATCGTGCTCAACCCTTGTTGTGGTGGCCTCGCGGTGGCGGGAGGGGCCTGTTTCCTGGATTGAGCACGATCATGCGGGCCGCGAGGTTCCGGACAGCGCGTCTCACCTGTCCAGCCAGCCCTGCACCATTTGGGTCCGGCCCGTTCGGCGCGGCTCGGTCAGACGCGCGGCGTAGAGCCGCTTGATCCACTCGCGTTCCCTGATGTCGGGGGGTCCCTGAACCCAGGACACGGCGATTTCCGTGAACGCGAGTGGATCAGGCTGCCGTGGTCGCCGTGTCGGATTCGATGACCCTGCGGGATGGGGGTTTTCGCCGGTTTCGCGAGGTCTGGCGAGTGGCCGGGGTCACCCGGACGACGGAATCGCGGGCCGGGCGGGGCGGTTATACCTCCGAGGCCGCCACAGCCGGTCGGGATGGCCGGGCCGGGCCGCACGGCACGACCACCGCCGGGCCGCACGGACCGTCGAGCCGCAGGGCTTTGGCCGGGAACACCCGGCCGGTCGCCTCGGTTACATCCCCCGCACCGCCAAGCAGCACGGGCCCAGAAGCCCGACGCAATGATCCGCCACCCCGGACCGTTGTGCACCGTCCCGACGCCGGCCCCAACAGGCCGCCAGGACAACACACCCCTACCTCCCGCGTGGACGCTGCCCCCCGTCACGCCACGCGGCACCCCCGATGAAGCAGAGGAGCACGCCACCATGCGTACCGATCTGATTCGTAAGACCGCCCTGACCGCCGCCGGCCTCGCCTTCACCGGCGGCGCCATCGCCGGCCCCGTCACCACCGCCTTCGCCGCCCCGAACACCAGCAAGCCGGCGTCGCAGACGCAGACCGACCGCAAGGGCCACGGCGAGCGTCAACTCGGCGTGCGCTACGAAGCCCAGCCGAACTTCTACTACTGCGGCCCCGCCGCCACCCGCAACGCCCTGTCCCGTACAGGGCAAGGACATCAGCGTGGACGCCATGGCCAAGGAGATGGGCACCACCGAGGCCGGCACCAACTCCATCAACGACATCACCCCGGTGCTGAACAAGGAGACCGGCAAGAACGACGCCTACCACTCCGTCGAGATCAGCACCCCCAAGGCCGACGACAAGCAGACCGACAAGCTGCGCGCCGACATCGTCAAGACCGTCGACGACGGCCGGGCAGTGGTCGCCAACATCGCCGGCACCACCACCGACACCGCCGGTGGTATCCACTCCTTCGAAGGCGGGCACTACATCAGCGTCGTCGGCTACCGCGACAACGGCACCACCGTCACCATCGCCGACTCCGCCGACCCCAACACCGCCTCCTACGACGTCACCGTCGAGCACCTCGCCGACTGGATCGCCACCCGCGGCTACTCCACCAGCTGACACCAACACCAGCACGCCCACAACGAAGGGCCGGACCCCACCCGGGGCCCGGCCCTTCGCCATGCCCACGCCCGAAACCTGAGCAACCTCGCGGATGTTGCTGCCTCCCACTCCCGGGAGACAGCAACATCACTGTTGTTGCGCAGATCTTGGCGGCCGCCGTCCGGCTCCGCCGCCGTTCGGTGGCTTGTGGCGTCAGTTGGTGGCGGCGGCTTGCGACGGCAGGTGGTGGCGAGGACGGCTAGGTCAGCGACCGTTGCCCGGTCGGACCGGATCGACGCCGGACGCCGCCTCGGTCGCATGACCGCCGGACGCCGCCTCGGTCGCATGACCGCCGGACGCCGCCTCGGTCGCATGACCGCCGGACGCCGCCTCGGTCGCATGACCGCCGGACGCCGTCTCCATGCTGACGGAATTGTCGGCCGACGTGGCCCGGTGCGCGCGTCGGCGCAGCCACCAGGTGCTGCCCAGCCCGGCGAGCACCGCGAGGACCAGCCCGGCCCAGGAGATGTCCTTCAGCCAGTGTTCGGCCGCGCGGCCGACCGAGTAGAGCAGGTACGTCGTGCCGAAGGCCCAGACCAGGCCGCCGGCCGCGTTCGCCACCAGGAAGCGGCGGTACGGCACGTGCAGAGCCCCGGCGAGCGGCCCGGCCAGGATTCTCAGCAGTGCCACGAACCGACCGAAGAAGACCGCCCAGACGCCGTGCCGCGCGAAGCTCTGCTCCGCTCGGGCGAGCTGCGCCGGGCCCAGGTGCTTGGGGAACCGTCTGCCCAGCCGGGCGAGCAGCGGACGACCGCCGCGCCGGCCGATGGCGTACCCGATGGAGTCGCCGACGATGGCGCCGAACGCCGCGGCGCTGGCCACCCACTCCGGCTCCACCACGCCGGTGGCGGCGAGCAGGGCGGAGCTGACCAGGACGATCTCGCCGGGCAGCGGGACGCCCATGCTCTCCACGCCGATCACCCCGGCGACGATCAGGTAGATCAGGCCCGGAGGCAGCGCCGAGAGCCAGTGCTGAACGTCGATCACCCGGCACCCCTTCCGAATCGGCCCCGACCCTACCCCGCCGACTGGCGACGCGGCGCGGTCGTGGGGCGTCCACACCGTGACGCCGGGTTGCGCAGATAGCAAGACGGACGTACGGTTTTGTTGAAAGCGGATTCGGGCGGTAAGTGTCACCTAACCTCGGCGGCACCCCGGCCGGTGCGACAGACTGCTCAGGACTACTCACGGTCGCTGGTGTGAAGGAGTACGACGTGGCGAGCCTCGACACCTTCGGTGCGAAGACCCAGCTACGCGTCGGAGACGCGAGCTACGAGATTTTCAAGATCGACAAGGTGGACGGCCACGCCAGGTTGCCGTACAGCCTGAAGATCCTGCTGGAAAACCTGCTGCGGACCGAGGACGGCGCGAACATCACCGCCGACCACATCCGGCAGCTCGGCGGGTGGGACTCCACCGCCGCCCCGAGCGTGGAGATCCAGTTCACCCCGGCGCGGGTGCTCATGCAGGACTTCACCGGCGTGCCCTGCGTGGTCGACCTGGCGACCATGCGCGAGGCCGTACGCGACCTGGGCGGCGACGCCACCAAGGTCAACCCCCTCGCTCCGGCCGAGCTGGTCATCGACCACTCGGTCATCGCCGACCTTTTCGGCCGCGAGGACGCGTTCGCCCGCAACGTCGAGCTGGAGTACGAGCGCAACAAGGAGCGCTACCAGTTCCTGCGCTGGGGTCAGACCGCGTTCAACGAGTTCAAGGTCGTGCCGCCGGGCACCGGCATCGTGCACCAGGTCAACATCGAGTACCTGGCCCGTACGATCATGGAACGCGGTGGGCAGGCGTACCCGGACACCGTGGTCGGCACCGACTCGCACACCACCATGGTCAACGGCCTGGGCGTGCTGGGCTGGGGCGTCGGCGGCATCGAGGCCGAGGCCGCGATGCTCGGCCAGCCGGTCAGCATGCTGATCCCCCGGGTGGTGGGCTTCAAGCTCTCCGGTGAGATGCCGGCCGGCACCACCGCCACCGACCTGGTGCTGACCATCACCGAGATGCTGCGCAAGCACGGTGTGGTCGGCAAGTTCGTCGAGTTCTACGGCCCCGGCGTGAGCGCCGTGCCGCTGGCCAACCGGGCCACCATCGGCAACATGTCCCCGGAGTACGGCTCCACCGTGGCGATCTTCCCGATCGACGCGGAGACGATTCGCTACCTGGAGCTGACCGGCCGCGACGCCGCGCAGGTCGCGCTCGTCGAGGCGTACGCCAAGGAGCAGGGCCTCTGGCACGACCCGGACCACGAGCCGGACTACTCCGAGCGCCTGGAGCTGGACCTCGGCACGATCGAGCCGTCGCTCGCCGGCCCGAAGCGCCCGCAGGACCGGGTGCCGCTGGGCAGCGCCAAGACGCTGTTCCGCTCCGCGCTCACCGACTACGTGGCCGACGACTCCACCGGCGAGCGCGACCTCAAGCCGAGCGTGGCCCGCGAGGAGCTGCCGCGCGGCGCGAACGGCCCGGCCGACGAGGCCAGCGCCGAGTCCTTCCCGGCCAGCGACCCGCCGGCAAACGAGTTCAGCGACCCGGCGGACGAGCCGCGCGATCTGGAGACGGCCGCCGCCGGGGCCGGTGGCCGGGCCACCAACCCGATCCGGGTCACCGGCAGTGACGGCGTCGAGTACGAGCTGGACCACGGTGCCGTGGTGATCGCTGCCATCACCTCCTGCACCAACACGTCGAACCCGCAGGTGATGATCGGTGCCGCGCTGCTGGCCCGCAACGCCGTCGACAAGGGCCTGTCCCGCAAGCCGTGGGTGAAGACCACCCTGGCGCCCGGGTCGAAGGTCGTCATGGACTACTACGAGCGGGCCGGCCTCACGCCGTACCTGGACAAGCTCGGCTTCAACCTGGTCGGCTACGGCTGCACCACCTGCATCGGCAACTCGGGTCCGCTGCCGGAGGAGGTGTCCGCCGCGGTCAACGAGCACGACCTGTCGGTCGTCTCGGTGCTCTCCGGTAACCGGAACTTCGAGGGCCGGATCAACCCGGACGTCAAGATGAACTACCTGGCGTCGCCGCCGCTGGTGGTCGCCTACGCCCTGGCCGGCACGATGGACATCGACCTGGCCAACGAGCCGATCGGTGAGGACTCCGAGGGCAATCCGGTCTACCTGCGCGAGATCTGGCCGAACAGCGCCGAGATCCAGGACGTCATCGCCCAGGCGATCGGCGCCACCGGTTTCAGCGCCGCGTACGCCGATGTCTTCGCCGGCGACGAGCGGTGGCAGTCGCTGCCGACCCCGACCGGCGACACCTTCGCCTGGGAGAACGACTCCACCTACGTGCGCAAGCCCCCGTACTTCGAGGGCATGCAGCAGGAGCCGAGCCCGGTCGTCGACATCTCGGCCGCCCGGGTGCTGGCCAAGCTGGGTGACTCGGTGACCACCGACCACATCTCGCCGGCCGGCGCGATCAAGGCGGACTCCCCGGCCGGCACGTACCTGGCCGAGCACGGCGTGCCTCGCCACGAGTTCAACTCGTACGGTTCGCGCCGCGGTAACCACGAGGTGATGATCCGGGGCACCTTCGCCAACATCCGGCTGCGCAACCAGTTGGTGCCCGGGGTGGAGGGTGGCTTCACCGTCAACCACCTCACCGGCGAGCAGACCTCGATCTACGACGCCTCGATGGCCTACCAGGAGGCCGGCATCCCGCTGGTGATCCTGGCCGGCAAGGAGTACGGCTCGGGCTCGTCGCGGGACTGGGCGGCCAAGGGCACCATGCTGCTGGGTGTCCGGGCCGTCATCGCCGAGTCGTACGAGCGGATCCACCGCTCCAACCTCATCGGCATGGGCGTGCTGCCGCTGCAGTTCCCGGTGGACGTCACCGCCGAGTCGCTCGGCCTGACCGGCAGCGAGACGTTCACCATCACCGGGGTGACCGCCCTGAACGACGGTGAGACCCCGCGCACCGTGCAGGTCAGCACCGACACCGGCGTGGAGTTCGACGCCGTGGTGCGGATCGACACTCCCGGTGAGGCGGACTACTACCGGCACGGCGGCATCCTGCAGTTCGTGCTGCGCCGCATGATCGCCAACTGATCGCGTACGACTGGTGGAAGGCCGCTCCCGCTCCGGCGAGGGCGGCCTTCGCCGTTCCAGGCGAGGGATGCTCGCTGTCAGAGCGCCCGTAGTCGCTCGGCTACCGCGTCATCCACGGCGCGGCACGCGTAACCCCGTAACCGCCGTCGCAGGGTGGCTGTCCGAAGCGTGTCTCGCGCGGCAGCCCGCAACACGGCACTGTCGGCGGCCACAGCCTCATCGACCTCGGCGAAGAGACTCTCGACCTGACGCATGTCGTAACCGCCCAGAGCAACCACGAACGGCAACGGCGTGATGGCGGGTGGTCGCGTCGGTCCGCTCGGGGTGCCCGGTTGCGCGAGTGCAGCCAGCCGTTGGGCTATCGCCGCGTCCACGTCCCGGGGGGCGTAGCCCCGTAGCCGCCGTCGCAGGGTGGTCGCCCGAAGCGTGTCTCGCGCGGCAGCCCGCAACACGGCACTGTCGGCGGCCACAGCCTCATCGACCTCGGCGAAGAGACTCTCGACCTGACGCATGTCGTAACCGCGCAGAGCAACCACGAACGGCAGTGCCATGTGGCCACCATATCGATCGCCGCTCGCGCCCTTGGTCAGGCGGACCACTACTGGCACGGCAGCCATCCCGCGATCCGTGCCGCGCCCCATGATCGCCAAGTGACATACCGACGCCAACAGGGTCCTTCCCGCCCCTCGGTGGGAGGTACCCTGCGTCGTTCCTGGGTCGCTCCTCGTACCAGGCCTCGATACGGGCTAACCTCTTCGTCGGACGACTCGCACCGGTCGCGGCTCTCTGCGTGGTGCGCTTGCTGAGATCTTGGACAGTTTCCGTCCACTGAAGACGGAAAGTGTCCAAGATTCACCGTGCCTGCCCCTTTGATCCCCGACTTGCGTCTCTGGGGCGGTCGGACCAGCACAGGCGCGCAGAGCCACTAGCGGGCTAGTTCGTCGGCCCGGTCGAGCAGCGCGCGACGCTCGACGGGGGAGCCGACCGCTGCCGCCGCCGCACGGAACAGTCCGGCCGAGCGCAGCCGGTCTCCCTGCCAGGCCACCAGATCGGCCTCCACCGCCACGGCGTGCGGGTAGCCGTCCAGCCCTCCCCCGGCGCCCGCGGCGTCGAGCAGGACCAGCCCGGCGGCCGGCCCGTACGCGTAGCCGTGCGCGACAGCACGGTTGAGCGCGATCACCGGTGCGGGGCGCAGGTCGGCGAGCGCGTCGTAGGCCCGCGCGATCGTCGGCCAGTCGGGTGTCGTCGGCCGAGGCGGCGGTGGCGTGGCAGGCGGCGATCCGGGCCTGCCACGCGTACGGACCGTCGTGGCGTACCCGATCGAGGGCCAGGCCCTCGGCGATGGCAGCGCGGTCCCACCTGCCGCGGTCCTGCCGTTGCAGGGTGAGCAGGTTGCCGGCGGCGTCGCGGCGGGCGTCCCGGCGGGAGTGTTGGAACAGGAACAGCGCCAGCAGCGCGGCGACCTCGGACTGCTCGGGCATCAGCCGGTCGAGCAGCCGGGCCAGCCGGACCGCCTCGTCGGCGAAGGCCGGCTCGCCGCCGGCGACGTAGCCGCGGGTGAACAGCAGGTACAGCACGGCGAGGACGCCGGGCAGCCGCTCGGTCAGCGCCGGCCCACTCGGCACCCGGTACGGGATGCCGGCCTCGGCGATGCGGGTGCGGGCCCGGGTCAGCCGCCGGGTCATCGTCGACTCGCTGACCAGCAGGAGGTGGGCGATGTCGGCGGTCGGCACGCCGCAGACCGTACGCAGGGTCAACGCCACCCGGGCGTCGAGCGCGAGCGCCGGATGGCAGCAGGTGAAGATGAGCCGCAGCCGGTCGTCCACCACGTCCTCGCCCACCTCCGGCTCCGGCGGTGCGTCGTCAGGCGTGAGCAACGCCAGGTCGTGCAGCTTGCGCCGCTCCAGAGTGGCCCGACGCAGCACGTCGATCGCCCGGTTACGCGCCACCGTCATGAGCCAGCCGCCCGGATTGGCCGGTACACCGTCGGCGGGCCAGCGTTCCAGCGCGACGGTCAACGACTCCTGGGCGCAGTCCTCGGCCAACGCCCAGTCACCGGTCATCCGGATCAGGGTCGCGACGATCCGGGGGTACGCCTCGACGCCGGCCGCCGCGACGGCTTCCGCCGCCGCGCCGGCCGCTACCCGCGTGCGCATCGGCCGGCTCGGCGAGGTGGACAACTCCGTCAGTCGGGCAGGTCCGCGAACGGACGCAGCTCCACTCGCCCCGCACGGGCCATCGGGTGGGTGCGGGCCACCTCGATCGCCTCGTCCAGGTCGGCGCAGTCGAGCAGGTCGAAGCCCACGATCACCTCAGCGGTCTCCGCGAACGGGCCCTCGGAGACGAGCAGCTCACCGTCGCGAACGCGGACGGTGGTGGCCGCGTCGGTCGGCCCCAGCACATTGCCGCTCAGGCGGCGGCCACGGGAGTCGTTCTCCGCCACCCACTTGTCGATGTCGGGTAGTTCTGTCAGTCTCCGCTGGCGGCGCGGCGGCGGGCCTCGCGGGTCTTCATGGCGTGCTCCATCAACGTGACGAGCACCTCCTTGCTGGACTCACGCTGCCGGGCGTCGCAGAGCAGCACCGGCACGCCCGGGTCCAGGTTCAGCGCGGCCTGCACCTCGTCGAGCTGGTACGTCCGAGAGCCCTGGAAGCAGTTCACCGCCACCACGAAGGGCGTGCCCCGACCCTCGAAGTAGTCGATCGAGGGGAAGCAGTCGGCGAGCCGGCGGGTGTCGGCAAGCACCACCGCGCCGATCGCGCCCAACGCCAGCTCGTCCCAGACGAACCAGAACCGGTCCTGCCCCGGCGTACCGAACAGATACAGCACCAGGTCGTCGCTGATGGTGATCCGGCCGAAGTCCATGGCGACGGTGGTGGTGGTCTTGTCCTCCACCCCGGACAGGTCGTCGATGCCGACCCCCGACTCCGTCAGCACCTCCTCGGTGCGCAGCGGTCGGGTTTCGCTGACCGCGCCAACCATGGTCGTCTTGCCCACGCCGAAGCCGCCCGCGACCAGGATCTTGATCGCGGTGGGCAGTGGCGCCGCTCCCGCCGGCCGGTCAGAGTGCCCGTAGTCCATTGATTACCGCCTCGAAGATGCTGTTGTCGGGAAGACCGGCCGTGGTCTGCGGCTCGCGGACCTGCACCAGGCTGCGGGCTGCCAGATCACCGAGAAGCACCCGGATGGTGCCCACCGGCAGGTCGAGATGGGCGGCGATCTCGGCGACGGACTGTATGCGCTGGCACAGTCCGACGATCGCCAGATGCTCGGGGCCGAGACCGACCTCGGGCGTGACCTCGGCTCGGGTCGCCGTGACCAGGGAGATCAGGTCAAACGTGCCGGTGACCGGGCGGGCACGGCCACGCGTCACCGCGTACGGACGCACCACCGGGCCCGCATGGTCGTCCACCCACTGATGGTCTGCGGAATCTCCCTGGACGGTCATCGCCGCTACCTCTCGCCGACCTGCTGATCGGTGCCACGCGACGGCGATGCGACGTACTTGCCGACCCGGGTGACGAGCATCGCCATCTCGTAGGCGATCAGGCCGACGTCGGCGTCCTCGCTGGCCAGCACCGCCAGGCAGGCGTTACGGCCGGCCGCGGTGACGAACAGGAACGACGACTGCATCTCGATGATGGTCTGCTGCACCTGCCCGCCACCGAAGCGCTTGCCGGCGCCTCGGGCGAGGCTCTGGATGCCGGCAGCCATCGCCGCGAGGTGCTCGCCGTCGTCCCGGCTCAACCCCTGGGAGGAGGCCATCAAGAGACCGTCGGTGGAGAGCGCGACCGCGTGTTCGGCCTGCTTCACCCGGCCCACCAGGTCATCCAGCAACCACGTCAGGTCGGCGCTCGAAGCCGTCTTCTGGGTCACTTCGTCGTCCTCTTCTCGCCCGGCTGTGTGCCGTGTTCGTCTGGGGCTCGACCGTCACACCGCGCGGAAACCCGCGGTTCGGTGCCCGGTCAGGTCGCTTGTGGATCCTCGTCGGTCGGCTCGGAAGGCGTTGCCGCCGGGGTGCCGGAGGCACCGCCGAGCAGTCGAGCCGCGTCGGTGCGACCACGCCGGGTACCGGTCTGGTAGGAGCTCATCATCCGGCGAACCTGCTCCGGTGGACGCACCACATCCTCGTCGTCGGTCTCCGACACCGCCGGGTCGTCTCGCAACTCGGGAACGATGCTCGCCTGCCGGACCCGGACGGGGAGGCCCGAGTCGGTCCGCTCCGCCTCGGCCTGGGTGGGCACCGGATCACCGTCGCCGGCCTCGACCGGCTCCGGGTCACCCTCCGGGCTGGTGCGGTCGATGGCCGGGAGGCCGGTGGGCACGGTCGGGGCTTCCAGGGCTGGCTGAGCCAGACCGCGCCGGGCGCGGGTGGGCAGGTCGGGTGTGCCGGGTGCCGGGGTGGTCCGCTGCCGGGTGGGGAGAACGCCGTCCGCCTCGGCCTCCTTCTCGCTCCTCGGCGTGGTGGAGTCGGCCGGTGTCGGCACCCCTGCCTCCGTCGCGGTGGTCGTCGCGGTGGCGAGGGCGGCGGGTGCGAGGGACGTCGGACGGCCGGTGTCCGGGGAGGGCGTGGAGATGGCCGACCCGGCCCGGAACGAGCCGGAGTCCTCCGGGGAGGCATCGGCCTCGGTGACCAACTCCAGCGGGATCAGCACGACAGCCGTGGTGCCGCCGTACGCGGACTCCTTGAGCCGTACCCGCACGCCGTGCCGATCGGTCAGCCGGCTCACCACGTAGAGGCCCAGGCGGGAGGCGTTGGCGAGGTTCAGCTCGGACTGGTCGACGATCCGGTGGTTCGCCGCGGCCAGGTCCTCCTCGCTCATGCCGAGGCCCCGGTCCTCGATCTCGATGGCGAACCCGTTCGCGACCGCCTGGCCGCGGACCTCGACAGTCGTGTGTGGCGGGGAGAACGACAGGCCGTTCTCGATCAGCTCGGCGAGCAGGTGGATGACGTCGCCGACCGCGCGGCCGGCGAGCGAGACCGGCCCGAGCGGCAGCACGTTGACCCGGGTGTAGTCCTCCACCTCGGCCACGGCACCGCGCACCACGTCGACCATCGGGACGTTACGTCGCCAGGCCCGGCCGGGGGTGGACCCGGAGAGCACGATCAGGTTCTCTGCGTTGCGCCGCATCCGGGTGGCCAGGTGGTCGACCCGGAACAGGTCCTCCAGCTCTTCCGCGTCGTGCTCCCGCCGCTCCATCGCGTCGAGCAGGGTGAGCTGGCGGTGGACGAGCGCCTGCGTACGTCGGGCCAGGCTCAGGAAGACCTCGCGGACGTTACGGCGCAGGTCGGCCTGCTCGACCGCGGTCCGCAGGGCGGTCTCCTGGACGGCGTTGAACGCCTTGCCGACCTGGCCGATCTCGTCGGTGCCGAACTCCAGCGGGGGTGCCTCGGTGGCCACGTCGACCTCCTCGCCGCGCCCGAGCCGATCCACCACCCGGGGCAGCCGCTCGTCGGCGAGCTGCCAGGCGGCCTGCCGCAGCCGCTCGAGCTGGCGCAACAGGTTCCGCGCGGTGGTGATGGAGACGACGACGGAGGCGATGACGGCGAGCAGGCCCAGACCGGTGGCGAGCACCAGCCGGACGACGACCATCACGGCGACGCCGGTGGCCCGGTCCACGATGCCCTCACCACCGGAGAGCACGACGTCGTTGACCTCGGCCAGCGCCGGCTCCACGGTGCCGCGCCACTGCTCGGCGTCGATCGGCAACTGGGTCGACGGCCGACCCTCACGGATGATGCTGTCCTGTACGGCGCGCAGCCGGGTGAACGCCTCGCCCTCGACGAGCTGCTGGTACCGGCGTTTGTCGGCGTCGGCGAGCCGGACCCGGGCCTCCTCGCCGACGAACCGCTCGGAGCCGACAAGCGCGAGGTAGCGGGCGTATTCGGCGCCGCTCATCCGACCGTTGCCGAAGAGGCCGCTGAGCAGCGCGTCCTCCTGGGAGATCAGCTCCTTCATCCGGTTGAGCTGGATCAGGGCCGCCGCCTCGCCGGCGATCTGCTTGTCGTCCAGGCTGCCGGTCACGTCGTACACCTGGAAGATCGACTCGATCGCGTCGGTGTACGCCCCGGCGGCGGCGACCCGGTCGATCTTACGTTCCAGCACCTCGGCGCGGGTCTGCTTCAACGTGTCGACCTGGGCGATCGTCATTCGGAGCTGGTTGTCCAACGCGGAGCTGCCGGCGACGTCGACCTGCCACTCGCGCGACGAGGCGGCGAAGGCGGCGGCCAACTCCGTGGTCTTGCGCTGCTCCGCCTCGAGCGCCGTCCGCTGGGCGGCCTCGGGGTTGCTCAGGTACGCCTGGGTCAACCGCCGCTCCACCTGGAGCTCCTGCAACAGCGGCTCACTCGGCTCGTAGACCTTGGTGTTGATCACCTGGACGCCGAGCAGGTTGAAGCCGTCCCGCAGGGTCACCCACGCCGCGAACATCCAGAGCGCAACCAGGGACAGGAGCAGGGCGACAACCTTGGTGCGGATACTCGTACCGCGAGAGCGCATTGAACCGTCCCAGGCCGGGCGTTGACTCAGCTCATCAACGAATGATCAGAGGGGGCGACGTCCCACCACAGCGGGGCATCCGGGGCTGAGGCTCTGCGTACGCTAGCAGTGTCCACACAACCCCTCAAGTTGCTGTTTTTGTTACCGGTAACCGCAATCCACCACCGAACGGTCGAGGCCGGAGGCACGGATACCGGCCAGCCGGCAGGCGGCGAGCACCGTGGCGCGAACGATGACCGTCGGACAGTACAACTCCTTGCCATACCACAGTGGAGGGTGCTCCCGCGCTTCGCGATCGTGCAGGTAGGCGTGCCCACGCGCCACCGCCTCGTCGACCCGCGGCACCGTCGTCGGCACCGTCAACAACACCTGCAGGGCGTACGCGGTCTCCTCGGTGGTGCCGTCCCACCGCCCCCACGAGCCGTCGGCGCGCTGGCTGTTCAGCACCCAACCGGCCGCCCGATCCACCGCCTCGGCGGCAGCCGCGCCCCGCCCGAACTCGGCGAGCGCCAGCACGCAGCAGGCGGTGGCGTAGTACGGCGACGCGTGCCACCGGTCCTGCCAGGCGCCGTCCGCGCGCTGACGCTCGGTCAGCACCACGCTGAGCCGGTCGACAGCCCGGTGGTAACGCGCGTCCGCCTGCGGGTGTCGGCTCACATGGTGTCCGAAGGCGTCCAGCACGTGGGCGTTCGTGGTGACGGAGAAACCGTCCTCCCCCGGCCAGGTGCAGAACCCCTCAGCCGTCTCGTACGCCCACAGGCTGGCCGGATCCGCCGGACGGCCGAGCCGGGCCAACGCGCCAAGGGACACCGCTGTGGTGTCGGCGTCGGTGGGGAGGCCGTCGCCGGTGGCGATGCCCTGGCCGGCGGTGGCAGCGGTCAGGCTCTCCAGAACCGGAGCCGGCGGGTCGATCGTGAAACCGGCGCGGGACAGGCCGCTGAGCACCCAGGCCCGCTCGAAGACGGTGATCGGTGCCGGACAGGGCACCGGGCCGCCTCCGTCGCGGATCAACGCCCGCAGGAAGGCGTACGCGGCGGGGCCCCCGGCCGGGCCGGCCACGGTCAGCCAGGCCGCGGTCGCGGCGGGTGAGGCGCCGACCGCGGTGAGCGTGCGGCCCGCATCGCTGGGTGCCGAGTCCAGGATCTCGTAGAAGTGGGCCAGCTTCGGTGGCAGCGGTGCCCCGGCGGCCACCGCGCGGCGCACCGCGCGCAGCCGGTCCCGGTGGAGCCCGCGGGGCAGCGGCAACGACGGGCGGGTCAGTCGGGCGGCGGTGGCCCCACCCAGCCCGGCGAGCCGGTCGTTGATGGTGTCGACAAGCGCCGGGACGATGAGGTCCAGCGCGGGGGTGTCCGGCAGGGTCCGGGCGTCGGTGGGGAGCAGCGTGTCGGCGAGGGCGTCGAGCCCGCGAGCCGCCGCGGCGAGCACCGTCGCTCCGGCCCTGCCGTTGGCAAGTGCCGCGAGCAGCGCGTCGGTGGCGCTGAGCGTCGGCACCAGGGCGTACCCCTCGGGTGGGCCCCAGGCCCCGTCCGGGCGCTGACCGCGCAACAGGAACGCGATCCGCTGGTGGTGCCCGTCGAGCCAGGGGGCGACGGCGACCAGCCGCCCGGTCTCGTACACCGACGGGGCGACCTGCCCCCACGGCCGCAGGCCAAGGCCAGCGATCAGGTCGCGGGCGGCGTTGGCGACCGGGGCGACGGTCGGCGCGTCGGCGAAGGCCCGGGTGGCGCAGTCACTCACCGCGCAGTCCCCAGAAGTCCGACACCTGGTAGAAGCCGCCGGTGAAGGAGATCTGCCGGTTGAGGTAGTCCGCCTGGCGGGGGCACCGCTCGGCGAGGGCGGCCAGGTCCCCCCGGGACCTGGCGGTCAGCTCGACCAGCCGCTCGTGCACCTCCGCCGGGTCGTCGACGAGCGAGAGGGCGTTGAGGTCACCCCACTCGGCGTCGCGTGCCTGCGTGGCGAGGTCGTTGACCAACCGCAGCACCCGCTGCACGCCACGCCCGGCGTCCAGCAGGTCGGTCAACTGGGCGAGGGTCCGCTCGTCGCCGGTGGCGATCCAGTGCGTTACGTTGACGAAGCAGTTGCCCGAGTTGTCGGCATTCTCCAGGTAGCGGTCCAGGTCCGGCAGGCGTCGCCCGGTGATCGGGTCGGTCGGCAGGTTCTTCCAGTCCCACTCCCGAGCCATGGCGGCGAGCATCCGCGCCAACTCGTCGCGCCAGATCGGCCGCAGCCGCGCGAACGCCGGCACGGTGGCCAGCTCGTCGCGCAGGTCGGCCAGCAGCCGGGCCAGATGCCGCCCCGGTGGCGGCGCGGCGCCGTCGGCCACCGCCAGACAGTCGGTCACCACCTCCCGGACGTCGTCCACGGACCGGGCGAGGTAGTCGACCCGCCAGTCGACCGCGAAGACCCACAGCACGGTACGCGTGGTGATCCGCAGTTCGGTGGCGGTGTGCCAGGGCGCGACGGCTGCGACGGCGGTGGCCACCGAAGTGAGCATCGCCGGGTCGAAGGGCGCGGCGTCGAACAGCTCGGGGTGGGCGGCGATGACCTCCTGAAGGTCGCGTACGCCCCGGACGGCGAGCGCGCACACCCGGCCCTGCTCGGCGACCGCGTCCTCACCGGCCCGCGCCGGTCGCGGGGTCTCCGTCACGATGCGACCGGGCGCTCGACCGGGGTGAGGATGACCTCCGAGCGTTGCCTGGGTTGCAGCGATGCGCCTATCCGTGGGGTGAGGTCGACCGGCTCGCGCAGCAGGAAGCGGTAGCGGCTCAACACGGTACTGACGATGAGCTGGGCCTCCAGCAGGAACAGGTACTGCCCGAGGCACTGGTGCGGGCCCCCGCCGAACGGGAAGTAGGAGTAGCGGTAGCGCCGCCGGGGCAGCTCCGGCGCGAACCGCTCCGGGTCGAAGAGCGCCGGGTCGGTCCAGAACGTCGACATCCGCTGGGTGACGTACGGGCTGACCAGCACGGTGCCGCCGGCCTTGATCCGCGCCCCGCCCAGCACGTCGTCGCCGACCGCGGTGCGCGGGATCATCCAGCCGGCCGGGTAGAGCCGCAGCATCTCGTCGAGCACCATCCGGCCGTAGCGCAACTGCGGCAGGTGCTCGCGGCCGACCCGCTCGGCGCCGACCACCCGTTCGATCTCGTCGGTCATCCGCTCAGCCACGTCCGGCCGGGACGCCAGCACCGGCCAGAGCCAGGAGAGCAGGGAGATGGTGGTCTCGGTGGCGGTGGAGAACATCGCGACCACGTCGCCGCGGATCGCGTACTCGTCGGGTTCGCTGCCGTCGGCGCGCGGCCGGCAGAGCGTGGAGATGATGTCGTCGCCCTCGCCGGGGCGGGCCCGGGCCTCCCGGATGATCGGCAGTACCACCTCGTCGATGGTGCGGACCGCGTCGCGGAAGGTCCGGTCGCGGGGCATCGGCACCGCGTACGGGACGGCGGGCATCAGCAGTCGCGGCAGCATCGCGGTGGTGAGGGTGTCCAGTGCGGCGCTGATCCGCAGCGCGTCGGGGACCGAGATCCGGTCGGCGAAGAGCACCCGCATGGTGGTGCGCAGGACGATCCGGGTCAGCTCGCCGCCACCGTCGATCGGGCGGCCGGCGCGGGCCGGTTCGAGCCACTCGTCGACCGCCTCGTTGATCGCCTCGGCCATCCTGTCGACGAGCGTCTCGGCCCGTTTGGCGGTGAACAGCGGTTGCAGCGCGCCTCGGCTGGACTCCCAGATCTCACCCTCGGCGACCAGGATGGCGTCACCGACGATTCGGCGTACGGGTCGCCAGAGCAACCCGTCGCCGTCCCGGGTGTAGTTGGCAACGTTGTCGCGCAGAACGCGTTGCAGGTGCTCAGGATGGCTGACCAGATAGGGGCGGAACGAGCCGAGGTTGAGCCGGACGACGTCGCCGCCGGCGTCCTGGGCGAAGTCGACGAGCGCACCCAGCGGATCACGGGCCAGCGCCGGCAGCACGCGTCGTAACGGGATCGTCCGAGGCTCGGTGCTGACGGTGACGGGGCGCGCCTCGGACACCTGCGACATCGAACCACGTCTCCTCGTCGCCTCGACGACCGCAGCGGTCCACTTCGGTCGGGCAGGGCTGATGAAACCTTCACCTTCTGGGCCGACGGAAGCATCTCACCAAACGAGGGGCACCTCCAGACTTGCGATCAGCGCAATTTCCATCTAGGGGTACGCACGTGCATCAATGTCCGAGTACCAGCAGGTCCTGAATGGACTCTCAGGTCCGGCACCGCGACAAGCGGACGACCACCCACCGGGGCGGCCGGAGCCGCCGCGACCTCGACAGCAGTCGGCAGACGTCGGCTGGCCGCTGCGTGCCAGTGACCCGGGACGCACCGGTACCCCCGAATCCGGGCGACGCCCCGCACCCTGTGCCAGGCTCTGTGACATGGACGACAAGACCATCCTGAACCGGATCTCCGAGCTGGTCGACGAGGAACACAAACTGCGCGCCGACGCGCAGGCCCACGAGTCGGGCACCGAGGGCGAGGCCAGCGAGCGCCTGCGCGCCCTGGAGGAGTCGCTCGACCAGTGTTGGGACCTGCTACGCCGCCGACGGGCCGCCCGGGAGACCCACGGCGACCCGGACGCCCAGGGCGAACGGCCCAAGCCCGAGGTGGAGCGCTACCTGCAGTAACCGGCGTGGCGGGTCGGGCGGTTGGCCGCCCGACCCGCTCCGATCAGCGCAGACCCGCCTCACGCAGCAACTCCCCGGTCAACAGGCCGGGGTCGACCTGCTCGGCGGGGAGACCCCGGGCCGCGAACCAGGCGCCGACCACCCGCACATCGCGGGCCAGGAACTCGGGCCCCTGCGGGTTCGCCACCACGTCGACCACCTGCGGCAGGTCGATCACGACCAGCCGCCCCCGGTGCACGAGCAGGTTGTACGGCGACAGGTCGCCGTGCGCGTAGCCGGCCCGCGCCAGCACCCGCAGGGCCTCCACCAGCTGGTCCCACAGGTCACGCAGCTCGGTCGGGCCCGGCCGCAGCTGGGCCAGACGGGGCGCCGCCTCCCCCGACTCGGCGTCACCGACGAACTCGAGCATCAGCTCGGTGCCCCGCAACTGCACCGGGTACGGCACGGCGATCCGATCGTGCCCCGCGCCGAGTTCCCAGAGCCGGCTCAGGGCGGCGAACTCGGCCGCGGCCCACTGCCCGGCGATCATCTGCCGACCGAACGCCGTCCGGCCGGCCATCGCCCGGTTCTCCCGGGACCGGCGCACCCGACGGCCCTCCAGGTAGCCGGCGTCGCGGTGGAACAGCCGGTGCTCGGGCTCGCGGTAGCGTTTCACCGCGAGCAGGCAGGACCTGTCGGTGTCGGGCACCGCCCGGCGGACCAGGTGGACGTCCGCCTCCTTGCCGGTCTTCAGCACACCCAACTCGGTGTCCTTGGCGGCCAACTCGGTGACCAGCCAGGCCGGGTGCGGCTGCGGCCCGTGCACGGCGTCGTCCCAGGACGACCAGCGCTCACCGGTGTCCGGGTCGGGCTCGCTGTCCGGGTCGGCGAGCGGCTCGGTCGGCCGCCCGCGCTTCAGAAACTGCGGTTCGTCGTCGTCGAAGCGGCTCTTGCCGCGGGTACGGCGCTCAAGCGCCGGAAAGTCATGATCACGCACTGTGGTGAGGTTCCCTTGGTCGAGGCTGAGATAGGCGGCTGGAAGCGACCTGCAAAGACGGCCATGACCGACCCCCTCTCCTCGACCGGGCGCACGCCCGGGATGCACGATGCGCGGACAATGCTCGTCGTCGCACCTCGCGCGGTCAACCGAATTACCGCCAAACGCGTACGCCGCACCACCCCGCCCGCCCGGCCCCGCATCACCCCGCGCCGCGCGGCCCCGCACCGCACCACCCGCTCCACCCCACGCCGCCAAGATCCGCGCGATATCCCTGATGCTGCGGTCTCCGGCCGCTCCGAAGCAGCAACATCAGGGAAACTGCGGGGCGACCCGGTCAGCGCGGCCCGGGGGGACCCGGCCAACCCGAGGCCCGGGGAAACGCACGGCGCGAGGCGCGGGGAGACGCACGTGCAGCGCGGTGCGCGGGGAGAAGCACTCCGGCGGGCGGCCTCAGCGGGCGAGGACGGTGGCGACCGCGGCGATCAACCCGTCCACCGTGCGGCTCGGCGCGAACCGGACGTCCGACCAGGTACGCCCCCGGTGCAGCCATACGCTGGGCAGGCCGACGGCGGCGGCGCCGCCGATGTCCGCCTCCGGGCTGTCGCCGATCACCCACGCTCCCCGCAGCGGCATCCGGACCCGTTGGGCGGCCAGCGCGAAGATCCTCGGATTGGGCTTGCTGACCCCGGCCTCCTCGGAGATCACCCAGTCGGCGACGTACCGGTCCAGGCCGGTCTGACGAATCTTGGCGTCCTCGACGCGTACGGTGCCGTTGCAGACCACCACCGGCACCCAGCCGGCGTCGTCGGCGATGCGCAGCGCGCAGGCGGTCAGCGGGTCCAGCCGGGTCTGCGCCACCACCCCGTCGTGCAGTTCCTCCACCAGGTCGATCGAGGGAATGCGCAGCTCGTAACGGTCCCGGATGGCGTCGGCGAGGTCCCAGCGGTCGGTCAGACCGTCGGCGTCGATCGAGACCAGCCAGTCGATGTCGGTGTGGGGCGCGCCGATGCTGTCCAGGAAGCGCTCACCCCAGCGGCGGAACGGCCCGGCCCGATCCAGCAGGGTGTTGTCCAGGTCCAGCAGGAGCAGTGGCACTCGGGCACCCTACGGGACCGACGTGTCCGCCAACAGATGCGGCGGGTATCGACCTGACGAAGGGCTCAGCCAGGCATCGACACCCGGGGGCCGCCCTGGTCCGAGCGCCGATCGACGAGCATCGAGTGGGCTGCCCGGGTGGCCGCGAGCACGGCGGGATCCAGCGTGGCCACGAGCACCGCCGGACCGTCGTCGCCCCCGCGGGCCAGCACCCGCCCTTCGGGGTCGTAGATGGCCGCGCCGCCGTTGAACCGCCACGGGTCGACGCCGCCGACCGCGTTGGCGAAGACCACGAACATCGTGTTGTCCAGGGCCCGTGCGGCGTAGTAGAGGTCGCGGCGGTGCTCGGAGCCGGTGAGGTATCCGCTCGGGCACAGGTAGGCGTGCGCGCCGTCGAGGGCGGCGGCCCGGCCGTGCTCGGGGAAACATCCGTCGTAGCAGATGCCCAGCCCGAGCCGCCAGTCGTCGACGAGCAGCGTGGCACCCCGCTCGCCGGGGCTGAACAGCTCCGCCTCGTCACCCCACAACTGTTGCTTGTCGTACCCGACCCGCACCTGCCCGGCCCGGTCCACCACGAGTGCCGCGATGGTTCGCCTGTCGTCCGGGTGCCGGACGGCCGCGCCGACAAGCGCGGTGACGCCGGCCTCGCGGGCCGCGACGCGCAGCGGGTCGAGCCGGGGATCCGCGACCATTCCCGCCAAGTCGGCCGCGACGTCCGTGCCGGCCGGGTCGGCGGCGAGGGCTGGCGGGTGGTACGCGCAGAGGAACAGCTCCGGCAGGACGGCCACCCGGGCGCCCTGGTGACCTGCCTGACGGACCAGGTCGGCGGCGACGACCGCGTTGCCGGCGACGTCGCCCGGTGTGGGGTTGGCCTGGATGGTGGCCACGGTCAGCGGGGAGCTGGGCACGGGATGGGGCTGGGTCACCGGGCGATGGTAGTCGGCGACATCCCAAGCCGTACGTACGGTTTGCGTGCCCCGGGCTGACCTGCAACGATCGACAGGTGCCCAGAGTAAGCCAGGACCAGCTCGATGCGCGTCGGCAGGAGATCCTCGCCGCGGCCCGGGCGTGTTTCGCCCGGCTCGGCTACGAGGGAGCGACCGTCCGCCGCCTCGAGGAGGCCACCGGACTGTCCCGTGGCGCGATCTTCCACCACTTCCGCGACAAGGACTCGCTCTTCCTGGCCGTCGCCGAGGACGACGCCGCGGCCATGGTCGAGACGGTGGCCCGCAACGGTCTCGTACAGGTGATGCGCGACCTGCTCGCCCGCGCCGTCTCCCCGGACACCACCGGCTGGTTGGGCAGTCAACTGGAGGTCTCCCGTCGGCTGCGCACCGACCCGGCGTTCGCCAAGCGCTGGGCGGAGCGGTCCGCCGCGATCGCCGAGGCGACCCGCGACCGGCTGGCCCGCCAACGCGACGCCGGAGTGCTGCGCGAGGACGTCCCGATCGACGTGCTGGCCCAGTTCCTGGAGCTGGCCTACGACGGCCTGGTGCTGCACCTGGCCATGGGTCGACCGGCCGGTGACCTGGGCCCGGTGCTCGACCTGGTCGAGGAGGCGGTACGCCGGCACTGAGCGCGCGGACAGCGGTCTGTCGACCGTGGCGAGGCTGCTCCACAATGGGGCCGCGGATCCCTCCGGTGACAGGAGCAGTCGATGATCGTGCACGCCGCGTCCGGTGACACCTGGGGCATCTCCGGCCCGACCTTCCTCCGGTACTACCTGGTGGCAGCCGCGGTGGTGGTGGCCCTGGCGGTGTACTACCGGGTCCGTCTGGCGGCCGGGTCGAACGCCGCCATGACCGCCGAGCCCCTCGGCCCGCAGCAGGTCGCGTACCTCAACGGTGGCCCTCAGCTCGCGGTGCACGCGGCGCTCGGCGGGCTGCGCGGCAGCGGCGCGGTGGGCGTGCGACCGGACCGTCGGCTCACCACCATCGGTGCCGCACCGAGCGGGCTCACCCCTCTGGACCAGGCCGTCCACTGGGCCGCGCACCAGCACGCCCGGGTCGGGGACCTGCCGCGAGACGAGCGCGTACGCGTCGCGCTGCACCAGATCCGCAACGGCCTGGAGCAGCGGGGTCTGCTGACCGACGACGCGCAGCGCGCGCGGGCCCGCTTCTGGACCACGATTCTGATCGCCCTGCTGGGCCTCGGTGTCCTCCGGTTGGTCTCCGGCCTGTTCAGCGGCCGCCCGGTCGGCTATCTGCTGCTGACCCTGGTCGCGCTCCTGATCGTCACGCTGGTGCTGCGCCGGGTTCCCATGCTCACCCGAGCCGGCCGGGGCACCCTACGTTCCGTGCGCAGCCAGCACACCCACCTCGCTCCCGCCTCCGCGCCGGCCTACGCCACCTACGGAGCGGCCGGCGCGGCGATGGGCGTGGCCCTGTACGGCACCGCCTCGCTCTGGGCGCTCGACCCGGGCTTCGCCGAGCAGGCCGAGATCCAGCGCCAGGCCGCCGCCGGCAGCGGGTGGTCCGGAGGGTCGGACGGATCCTCCGGAGGTGGTGACAGCAGCTCCGGCTCGGACGGCGGCAGTTCCTGCGGCGGTGGAGGCGGGTGCGGCGGCGGGGGGTGCGGCGGATGACCGGCCCGTCCGGCGTGGGCATCGGCTGGCGACCAGAGATCGCCGGTTTCGTGGCCGAGCTGCCCGGCCTGCGTTTCGTCGAGGTGGTGGCCGAGGGGGTGCCCGCCACCGGGCCGCTCCCGCCCGGCCTGGCGCAGCTGCGGGAACGCGCGGTGACCGTCGTACCGCACGGGGTGCGGCTCTCCCTCGGCGGCGCCGAGCCGGTCGACCCGGCCCGGGTCGCCCACCTGGCCGCGGTGGCGCGGCGCCTGGACGCCCCGCTGGTCAGCGAGCACATCGCGTTCGTCCGGGCCGGCGGACTGGAGGCCGGCCACCTGCTGCCGTTGCCGCGCAGCCGGGAGGCCGTCGACGCGGTCTGCGCCAACGTGGCCCGGGCGCAGGCCGAGCTTCCGGTGCCGATCGCGCTGGAACCGATCGCCGCGCTCGTCGACTGGCCCGACGACGAGCTGGACGAGGCGGACTTCCTCACCGAGATCCTCGACCGGACCGGGGCACTGCTGCTGCTGGACGTGGCGAACGTGCACGCCAACGCCCGCAACCGGGGCACCGACCCGCTCGCGTTGCTGGACCGCCTCCCACTGGAGCGGGTCGCGTACGCACACGTGGCCGGCGGCGCGGAGCACGGCGGTTTCTACCACGACACCCACACCGACCCGGTGCCGGCGGCGGTGCTGGAACTGGTCGGCGCGCTCTGCGCCCGGCAACGGCCGCCGGCACTGCTGCTGGAGCGCGACGGCCACTACCCGCCGGCCGCCGAACTCCGTACCGAACTGGACGCCCTGGCCGCCGCCGCGGGCTTCCCGGCCATCACGTGACGGCCACCCCCGGCGGCAACCCCGTGCCCAGCCCCCGCCCGGGGCTCGCCGAGCGGCAGGCCGAACTGGTCGCGGCGCTGGTGGCCGGCGGTGAGCCACCGGCGGGGTTCGCGCCGGGCCCGCTGGCCGCCACCCGTGCGGCCCTGCTGCGCAAGCGGGCCGGCGAGGTGGCCCGGCACTGGCCACTGCTCGCCGCCGGCCTCGGCGCCGAGTGGTCGACCACCTTCGCCGACTGGGCGGCCCGGCGACCCACCGCAGGATCACTGCGCGACGGTTGGGACCTGGCCCGGACCCTGCACGAGCGGCACGCCCTCCCGCCGGCCGCCGCCGAGGAGCTGGCCGTCCGGGAGGCACGCCTGCGCTACGACGGGCTCCGGGCCCCGCGCCCGCGTCGGGCGCCGGCGGTGGGCCGCGCCGGCGGCGCCGTCGCGGTGCAGATCGCCGGTCGGGTACGCCTGCTACGCCCCGCCCCACGGGTGTCCACCCGTGCTGGCGACGGCGTGCGGGATGCGGCAGGATCGGAGTTATGGATCTCGGACTGACCGACCGCGTCTACGTCCTCACCGGCGCCTCCCGCGGCCTGGGTTACGCGACCGCGCAGAGCCTGGTCGCCGACGGTGCGCGAGTGGTGCTCTCCGCCCGGGACCCGGAGGCGGTGGCCGCCGCCGCGAAACGGTTGGGTGGCCCGGAGCACGCCGTCGGCGTGACCGCGGACCTGACCGACCCGGAGACCCCGGGGCAGCTCGTCGCCGCGGCTCAGCAGCACTTCGGCCGGCTCGACGGCGCGCTGATCTCGGTCGGCGGCCCACCGGCGGGAAACGCCGCGGCGATCAGCGACGAGCAGTGGCGGCTCTCCTTCGAAACCGTCTTCCTGGGCAGCATCCGCGCGGTCCGCACGATCGCCGCCGCACTGCCCGAGGGTGGCGCGATCGGGCTGGTGCTCTCCACGTCGGCCCGCGGCCCGGTGCCCGGCCTGGGCATCTCCAACGGTCTCCGGCCCGGCCTGGTCGGCGCCGCCAAGGACATCGCCGACGACTACGGGCCCCGGGGAGTCCGGGTGGTCGGGCTGCTGCCCGGCCGGATCCTGACCGACCGCAACCGGGAGCTCTTCGCCGCGACCGGCGACCCGGAGCGCGCCCAGGCCGAGGCGGTGGCAATCATCCCGCTGCGCCGCCTGGGCGACCCGGGTGAGTTCGGCCGGGTGGCCGCGTTCGTGCTCTCCCCCGCCGCGAGCTACCTCACCGGGATCACCCTGCCGGTCGACGGCGGCGCGCTGCGCGGGCTGTGAAACCCCACCCGGCCCAGGCCCCGGGCACTGTCACACCCGACCACTCCCGGGCGGTGAAACCGGCCACGTTCCGGCCGAGCCGGGCGGACCTGGCGGCGGCAGCGGACCGGACCATTCCCGACGTCCTCGCGCCGGGGCTGGCGGTGCTCTTCGTCGGCATCAACCCGGGCCTGTGGTCGGCCGCGACCGGGTGGCACTTCGCCCGGCCCGGAAACCGGTTCTGGCCCGCCCTGCACCGGGGCGGGTTCACCCCCCGCCTGCTGCACCCCAGCGAACAGGACGAGCTGCCCGCGCTCGGGCTGGGCATCACCAACATGGCAGCCCGGGCCAGCGCCCGCGCGGACGAGCTGAGCGCCGCGGAACTCGTCGACGGCGCGGCGATCCTGACCGCCACCGTGGCCCGCTACCGGCCGCGCTGGGTGGCGGTGGTGGGGGTGACCGCGTACCGAATCGGTTTCCAGCGGCCGAAGGCCGCCTTCGGGCCGCAGCCGGAGACGCTGGCCGACGCCCGACTCTGGGTGCTGCCCAACCCGAGCGGCCTGAACGCGCACTTCACCCCGGTCACGCTGGGGCTGGCGTTCGCCGAGTTGCGGGTGGCGACCGAGCTGCCGGACCGCCGCCCGCCGCCGACGACCGCCTGACCGCGCAGCCGGTCGGTGACGCGCGACCAAGGTCGGTCGGCGGGTGAGACGCAGCCGCTCGGTGACCCGCTGCACGACGCCGGTCGGCGGGTGAGACGCACCCGCTCGCTGCACGACGCCGGTCGGCGGGTGACAGGTCGCCCGGCGGGCGCCAGTGCTCCGCGCCCGGCGGGTCAGGTGGTCAGCGCGGTGTGCAGGCGGCGGGCCTCGGTCACCAACCGGCTCGTGCCGCCCCGCGCCACCACGTCGGCCAGGCCCGGCAGCTCGATCCGTACGCCTGTCGCGCCGGCCGTCTCGGCGGCCAGGGTGAGCAGGTCGGGCGTGCCGCGGGGCGGAGTCGACCCGGCCAGCAGCGGCGGCAGCGCAGCGGCGAGGAGGCGCCACACACTCAGCCGGGCACCGGCCGCGACCGCGTCCCGCAGTGGTGTCACCGCCCGGGTCAGCGTCACCTGGTTGTCCGCCGCCAGCGCACCCAACCGTCCGCCGACGCCCGGCGCGTCCAACTCGCCGGCCGCCGCCACCAGCAGCAGGGCGTCGAGAGCGGCGACCCGGTCCACCTCGTGTCGCGCGCACAGCCCGTACGCCAGCGCCAGGTCGAACGCCGGGCCGCCGACACCGCCGCACTCGGCGAGCTGCGGCAGGATCGCGGCGAGCCCGTCGGCGTCCTCCTGGGCGGCGCTTGCGACACCTGGCAACAGGCGGGCGGCGACCAGACCCCGGTGCCCCGGCAGCAGCGCCGGCCACAGGTCGCTCCAGTCCGTGGGCCCCTGCCCGACGGCGCGGGTCGGCACGGTGAGCAGGCCGAGCGGGTCCGCCACGCCCGCGGGGGCGGTGGTGGTGACGAGGGTGCGCCGCTCGGGTAGGCGGTCGTAGCCGAAGTCGTACCTGCCGTTGCGCTCCCGCCGGCCGACCGCGACCACCTCCTGCACCGGCGCGGGAAGGGCGCCACCGCGCAACCAGCCGGCCAGTTCGTCGCCGGCGGCAGTGCCGAGCGCCGCGGCGCGGGTCGCCACCGCGTCGTCCGCACCGAGAGGCAGCCGCAGCAGGGCCTGGGTGAGATCCCACCGCCACGCCGGCCGCTCGCCGAGCGCGACAAGCCGCTCGTAGAGCGCCGCCGGGTCGACGACCCCGGTGCTCGACGTCGGGGCGGCCAGCAGCCCGGGGTCGTCCGAGCCGTCCAGCCGCTGCCCGATCTCGGCGAGCCGGGAACAGTAGATGCGCGTGAGTGGCGAGTGCGTGGACGGTTCGATGCTCGATCGGCGGCGCAGGAAGCGCTCGGACCAGGTCGTCCGCTGGCCGAGGATCCGGGACCACTGGTCGCGTCGAAAGTGAGCTCCCGCCGGGTCGGCGGCGGCCAACAGCACGCCGTTCAGCTGGGCTCTCAGGTTGAACGCCGACCAACTGCCGTGGTGCCCCCGGACCTCCGCGCGTCGCAGCACCGGCGACAGGGCCGCCGCCAGCCGGACCCGGTCGGTGCTGGCCAGCCGGACCAGCCCGTCGAGGACCCGCTCCAGCACCATCGGGGGCCAGTGCTGACCGAGCAACCCGGAGACCTCCTCCGCCAACTCGTCCACGTCGGTGATCGGCGGCGGCACGAGCGCCGGTGACACGGGCGGCGGCAGCTCGTCGCCGGCGACCACCACCACGACCTCGGCGACCGGCCGGTGCCCGTGCCGCTGCGCCAGTGCCGCCGCGCGGTCCCGCAGATCGGCGGAGGTCTGGGCGACACCCGACGCCAGGACCTCGGCGATGTCGGCCGCCTGCTCGGGGTGCTGCCGGGCCAGCCGGTCCAACCAGGACAACTGTGCCCGCACCAGGGTCTTCTCCGGTCGACCCAGCACGACCCGCGCGGTGTCCAACACCGACTCGAGGGCCAGGTCGCTGCCCGCGTCACGCAGCGCCCGCTGCGCCAGGGCGGCCACCGGGCCCGGCGCGTCGGCGAGCAGCCGCAGGTACGCGCCAGACCGCGCCGTCACCTCGGCCGGTGTGGGTGCCAGCAGGTCGTGCAGGGTGACAAACGGTCGCAGCGCGCCCGGACGGTCGCCGCGCAGCAGCCGGCCGAGAACCCCGTCGAGCAGCGTCGACCGTTCGAGCCGCCCCTCGGTCGCGAGTGCCACCAACGCCGGGGCAACCCCCTGCCCGGCGCCGTTGAAGGTCAGGTCGAGGCCGATGCCGTCGACCTCGAACAGTCGGGGCAGCAGAGTGTCCAGGAACGGGTCGGCGCGGAGCCGGTCGACGAGAGTCTGCGGCTGCCTCTCGAACCGCGCCGTCCACAGCGACTGCGCCCACCCGGCGACGAACGCGTCCCCGGTGGGCGGCGTCGCCTGCTCGACAATCAGCAGCGCGGCGATGAAGTGCCATCCGCTCCAGGAGCGACTGCGCGGCAACCGCTCGGCCAGCCGGTACGCCACATCGGCCAGCCAGGGCACGCCCCGCAGGCGGGCCGCCGCGATCACCGGCTGCGGGTCGACGTTGCCCAGCTCGACCGACCGCCGGCCGAGCATTGCCGCGGTCTTGGTGGCGGTGCTCAACGTGCCCACCGCGGCCACCGCCAGGGCGGTCGCCTCCTTCTCCGCCCACCAGGTGTCCCGTCGACTGCGCACATGGGCCGTCAGCTCGTCGCCGAGCGCCCGTCGGGCCGGTTCGTCGAGGGTGCTCAGCAGCTCACCGACGGCGGACGCGTTGCCGAGGCCCAGGCACCTGAGGAAGTGCGTCACGCCCGCACCCGCACGACGGCGAGCGGAGAGCACGGCTGGAGATGTTGGTACGTCTGCACGGCGCACACCGTAGAGCAACCGTCCGACATGCACCCGAGAGCGAGCGGTCGACCGGCCTCAGTTGGCGGCGGCCGGCGGCAGCACCTCGTCGGCGCGGTAGGTGCCCAGCGGCATGACCACCGGCTCGGGGCCGGTCGCGTCGACGAACGGGGTCGGCGAGTCGGCGACCGCGAACTGGGTGCGGTACAGCTCGGCGTAGAGCCCGCCCACCGCCACCAACTCCTCGTGCCGCCCGCGCTCGACGATCCGCCCATCGTCGAGGACCAGAATCTGGTCGGCGTCGCGCACGGTGGAGAGCCGGTGTGCGATCACCAACGCGGTACGCCCGGCCAGCGCCACCGACAGCGCACGCTGGACCGCCGCCTCGCTCTCCGAGTCCAGGTGGGCGGTCGCCTCGTCGAGGATCACGATCGACGGGGCTTTGAGCAGCAGGCGCGCGATCGCGATGCGCTGCTTCTCGCCACCGGAGAACCGGTAGCCGCGCTCCCCCACCGTGGTGTCCAGACCGTCGGGCAGCGCCCGAACCAGATCGGCCACCTGCGCCCCGGCCAACGCCGCCCAGATCTCGTCGTCGGTGGCGTCCGGCTTGGCGTAGCGCAGGTTCTCCGCGATCGTCTCGTGGAACAGGTGCGAATCCTGGGTGACCACACCGATCTCGTCCCGCAGCGACGCGAGCGTCGCGTCGCGTACGTCCACCCCGCCGACGAGCACCTGCCCGTCGCTGACGTCGTAGATCCGGGAGATGAGCATCGAAAGCGTCGACTTGCCGGCACCGGACGGGCCGACAAGCGCGACCATCTGCCCCGGCTCGACGCTGAACGAGACCCCCTTGAGGACCGGTTCGTTGATCGTCCGGTCGAGTGCGGCGACCTCCTCCAGCGAGGCGAGGGAGATCTCGGCGGCGCTCGGGTAGCGGAACCGCACGTCGCGGAAGTCGACCCGACCGGCGCCGCGGGGCACCGGCACCGCGTCGGCCTTCTCCACGATGCCCGGCTCGAGGTCGAGCACCTCGAAGACCCGGTCGAACGAGACCAGGGCGCTCATCACGTCCACCCGCACGTTGGAGAGCGCGGTCAGCGGCCCGTACAGCCGGGTGAGCAGCAGCGCGAGCGTCACCACGGTGCCGGCGCTGACGCCACCGGTCACCGCCAGCCAGCCGCCCAGGCCGTAGGTCAGCGCCTGCGCCAGCGAGGCGACAAGCAGCATCGCCACGAAGAACGTGCGCGAGTACATCGCGGACTGGATGCCGATGTCGCGGACCCGTTCGGCCCGGTCGGCGAAGCGGCGGGCCTCGATCTCGGGCTGCCCGAAGAGCTTCACCAGCAGCGCACCGGCCACCCCGAACCGCTCGGTCATCGTCGCGTTCATCTTGGCGTCGAGGTTGTACGCCTCGCGGGTGATGTCCGCCAGCCGTCGACCGACCCGGCGGGCCGGAATGATGAAGATCGGCAGTAGCACCAGCGAGAGCGCGGTGATCTGCCAGGAGAGGGTGAACATCACCGCCGCGGTCAGCACCAACTGGATCACGTTGCTGACCACACCGGACAGGGTGGAGGTGAAGGCCCGCTGGGCCCCGAGCACGTCGTTGTTGAGTCGGCTGACCAGCGCGCCGGTCTGCGTACGCGTGAAGAACTGCAGGGGCATCCGCTGCACGTGGTCGTAGACCCGGGTGCGCAGGTTGAAGATGATGCCCTCGCCGATGCGGGCGGAATACCATCGTTGGGCCAGCGACAGCAGCGCGTCGGCGACCGCCAGCGCGGCGATGAACAGCGCCAGCCGCACCACGAGCCGGCCGGCCTCGGTGCCGCCCCGGTTGATCGCATTGATCACGTCGCCGGCGAGCACCGGGGTGGCCACGCCGATGATGGCGGCCAACACCACGGTGGCCAGGAACACGACGATGTCGCGCCGGTAGGGGTGGGCGAAGGCGACGATGCGGCGGGCCACCCCGCGCTTCAGTCGGTGGGTGGAGACCTCGTCGCGGTTGCGCATCGACCGGAGCATGCTCCACCCGGCCATGCCACCGCCGGACATCGGGTTGGACATCGCTCACCTCCGGGTTGCCGGGCGGACCGCACGTCAGGTCAATTCTCCCGACGAGTGTGACAACCTCGGTCGTAACCCGGATCTTCCCGTGCGGTCCTTACCTATTCTCCCCTGCCGGCAAGGTCGCGCAGCCGACGGGTCTGTGCCTCCCGCTCGGCGCGCTGCTGGTCGGCGTGCGACCGCCCGCCCGCGCCGGCGAGCAACGCCTTGATCTCCACCACGGCGTCGCGGGCCCCGGAGAGCAGGCCGGCCGTCAGGTCCCGTACCGCATCGTCAAGCTCGGCCGGGGCGACGACCAGGGTGGCCAGCCCGATCCGATCCGCCTCGGCGGCGTCCAACCGGCGGCCGGTGGCGCAGATCTCCAACGCCCGGGAATAGCCGACCAACTCGACGAGGCGTTTCGTGCCGGCCAGGTCGGGCACCAGGCCGAGGGTCACCTCGGCCATCGACAGCTTCGCGTCCGACGACAGCACGCGCAGGTCACAGGCGAGCGCGAGCTGGAAGCCGGCGCCGATCGCGTGGCCCTGCACGGCCGCGACCGAGATGACATCCGGCCGGTGCAGCCAGGTGAAGCCGGCCTGGAACTCCGCGATGCGCTCGGCACACTCCTGCTCGGGCAGCGTGGCCAACTCAGCGAACGACCCCGGGCCGGAGGCACCCGCCACCGCGAGATCGAGGCCGGCCGAGAACGCGCGGCCCTCGCCGCGGACCACCACCACCCGCACGTCGCCGGGCAGGTCGCGGGAGAAGTCGCTCATCGCTCGCCACATCGCGGGCGTCTGGGCATTGAGCACGTCGGGCCGGCACAACGTCACCGTGGCGACCGGCCCGTCGCAACTCAGCCGAACCCCGGTAGCCTCGGCGGTCACCGGACGTCCCGGGGAGCGGCGCTGGTGGACGACGCTGAGGGGCGGGTCACGCCTTCTTGCGGCGCCGGGCACCACCGCGCTGACGCAGCTGCACCCCGGACTCGGTGAGCACTCGGTGGATGAACCCGTAGGAACGGCCGGTCGAGGCCGCCAACGCGCGGATGCTCTCCCCCGAGGTGTACCGCTTTACCAGGTCCTTGGCGAGCGTCTGACGCTCGGCTCCGACGATCCGGCGACCCTTCTCAGTGCTGGTGGCTGTGCCAGTGGCTGCCATGCTGTGTCCTCACGTCCCAGACTGTGCGGTTCGGATACGGTCCCACCTATTAGACCGCCTCGGACGATCATGCGCCAGATATCAACTCTTCGCCAACCGACACGCTATGCAATGTCAGCTTCCCGATAGAGTGATCCTGGCGATCGGCCCCGCTGCGGCGTCCGCGCGTACCCCCGCAGTCGCTGGCGGCCGCCGACGAGCCGTAACCTGCCGTCGTGATCGACCTGTTCAGCACGGCGGCCGGAGCGGCGGTGGTCTTCGCCGCGACCGACATCGACGACATCGTCATCCTGACCCTGTTCTTCGTCGCGGCCCGCACCACAGGTCGACCGCACACCTGGCAGATCGTCGCTGGTCAATACCTCGGAATCGGTGCGCTCGCGCTGGCGAGCGTGGTGGTCGCGGCCGGGCTCCTCGTGGTGCCGGATCCGTGGACGGGGCTTCTCGGCCTGCTACCGATCGCGCTTGGCGTACGCGCGCTGCGTCGCTCCGACGAGGACGAGCCCTCCACGGTCGTCACCGGCGCGCTCGGCGTGGCCGGGGTGACGATCGCGAACGGCGCCGACAACGTGGCCGTCTACGTCCCCGTCTTCCGAGCCCTCGGTGCCGCCGACAGCGCGGTGTTCCTCCTGGTCTTCGTGCTGCTCATCGCCCTGTGGTGTGCCGCCGCCGCCTGGCTGGGCAGGCACCCCCGGGTGGTCGCGTTGGTGGAACGCGCCGGCCACTGGCTGGTCCCGACCATCTTCATCGGCATCGGCGTGGTGATCCTGGTCAGCTCCGGCGTCCTCGGCCGACTTGTCGAGCTGCTCGGCTGACGACGCCGGGAACGCGCACGCCGTCGGCCGTCGGGCCCGCGGTCAGGCCAGCTCGACCAGTTCGAGCAGGTCGTCGCTCCAGGCGTCCTCGTCGCCGTCGGGCAGCAGGATCGCCCGGTCCGGCTTGAGCGCGAGGACGGCGCCCGGGTCGTGGGTGACCAGGACGATCGCACCGGGGTAGTTGGCGATCGCGTCGAGCACCTGCTCCCGACTGACCGGGTCGAGGTTGTTCGTCGGCTCGTCTAGCAACAGCACGTTGGCGCCGGAGCAGACCAGGGTGGAGAGAGCGAGCCTGGTCTTCTCACCGCCGGAGAGTACGCCGGCCGGCTTGTTCACGTCGTCGCCGGAGAAGAGGAACGCGCCCAGGATCTTGCGCAGGTCGGTGTCGGACTGCTCGACGGCGGCGGCCCGCATGTTCTCCAGGACGGTGCGCTCCACGTCAAGCGTCTCGTGCTCCTGGGCGTAGTAGCCCAGCCGCAGGCCGTGGCCGGCGTGCACCTCACCGGTGTCCGGGTTCAGCAGCCCGCCGAGCATCCGCAGCAGGGTCGTCTTGCCGGCGCCGTTGAGCCCGAGGATGGCCACCCGGGAGCCCCGGTCGACAGCCACGTTGACGTCCGTGAAGATCTCCAGAGACCCGTACGACTTGGAGAGGCCGGTCGCCGTGAGCGGCGTCTTGCCGCAGGGCGCGGGACTGGGGAAGCGCACCTTGGCCACCCGGTCGGCGACCCGCACCTCCTCCAGGCCGGAGATCAGCTTCTCGGCCCGGCGAGCCATGTTCTGCGCGGCGACGGTCTTGGTGGCCTTGGCCCGCATCTTGTCGGCCTGCGCCATCAGCGCGCCGGCCTTCTTCTCCGCGTTGGCCCGCTCCCGGCGACGACGCCGTTCGTCGGTCTCGCGCGCCTCCAGGTACGCCTTCCAGCCCAGGTTGTAGACGTCGACGACCGAGCGGGTGGCGTCGAGGAACCAGACCTTGTTGACCACCGACTCCAGCAGCGCGCCGTCGTGGGAGATCACGATCAGGCCGCCCTTGTGGTTGGCGAGGAAGCCGCGCAGCCAGGTGATCGAGTCGGCGTCGAGGTGGTTGGTCGGCTCGTCGAGCAGCAGGACGCCGCCGCCATTCTCACCCGCGTCGCGGAACAGGATCCGGGCCAACTCGATGCGCCGACGCTGACCACCGGAGAGGGTGCCGATGGTCTGCGCGAGCGCCCGGTCCGGTAGGCCGAGGTTGGCGCAGATCCGCGCGGCCTCGGCCTCGGCCGCGTACCCGCCCAGGGCGGCGAACTGGTCCTCGAGCGCGCCGTAGCGGCGGACCAGCTTGTCGGTGGCGTCCTCGGCGAGCTGGGCCTCGATCTCCTTCATCTGGGACATCAGCACGTCCAGCCCACGCGCCGACAGCACCCGGTCGCGGCCGGTGACCTCCAGGTCACCCGTGCGCGGGTCCTGCGGCAGGTAGCCGATGGCGCTGCGCTGGTCGATCTGACCGCCGTACGGCTGCCCCTCGCCGGCGAGCACCTTCAGCGTGGTGGTCTTGCCGGCGCCGTTGCGACCGACCAGGCCGATCCGGTCACCGGGCTGCACCCGCAGGGTGGTGTCGGACAGCAGGATCCGGGAACCGGCACGCAGTTCCAGGCCGGTGGCAGTGATCATGGTTGGGGGCTCGCTCTCGGGGTCGGAAGGCTGACTCGGGGCACGCGAAACGGCCGGCGGGCTCCAGGAGCCCGACGGCGCGGGGCGGTTCAGCCTTCGCAGCGCAGCACCCGACAAGTGTACCGGGCCCCGCCGAGCGGTCCGCCCGGATTACCAATCAAGATCATCGGGTACCGGAACGCCTGTCCGGACCCCGTCCGGCACACCACCAACGAAACGACACACAACAGACACTCACCGGCATACGGCGATCGGGGTCACCATGGAACTCAACGAGCGGGCCGAGCTCGACACCTCCCAGGCCAACGACCTGGGTCGGGGCGGCGGGTCGGGCGGCGGAATCGGCATCCCCATCCCCGGCGGCGGCGGCCGGGGCGGCATCATCGGCATCGTGGTGGCCGTGCTCATCGCCCTGCTCGGCGGCGGGTTCGGCCTCAACGCCATGACCAACGGCGACGAGGGCGGCCAGGCCGGGGGCGGCGACCTGGATCAGGCGTGCTCCACCGCCAACCCCGACCGTCTCGACGACGCGCGCTGCCGCAACCTGCTCTACGTCAACAGCATCCAGGCCTACTGGCAGACGGCGTACCCGGAGCTGGGCAACGGCAAGTACGAGCAGACCGACACCAACTTCTTCCAGTCCGCCGTCAACACCGGCTGCGGGCAGGCCGACTCGGGCGTCGGCCCGTTCTACTGCCCCGCCGACAAGCAGGTGTACATCGACCTGAGCTTCTACGACGAGCTGGCCTCCCGGTTCGGGGCGAAGGGCGAGTTCGCCCAGCCCTACGTGCTCGCCCACGAGTACGGACACCACATCCAGAACCTGCTCGGCACCAACGCGAAGGCCGGCCAGGGCGACCAGAGCGGCCCCCAGTCCGCCTCGGTCCGGCTGGAGTTGCAGGCCGACTGCTACGCCGGCGCCTGGGCCAAGCACGCCACCGAGAGCAAGGACAAGACCGGCCGGGAGCCGCTGTTCAAGTCCATCACCCAGACCGACATCAGCGAGGCCGTCCAGGCGGCCGAGGCGATCGGTGACGACAGCATCCAGGAGCGCTCCGGCGGCCGGGTCAACCCCGACCAGTTCACCCACGGCACGTCCGAGCAGCGCAAGCACTGGTTCTCCCAGGGCTACGACCGCGGTGACCCGAAGACCTGCGACACCTTCGGCACCGACCAGCTCTGACCCCGCCCCGACATCGTGGCAGGCCCTTCGCGGGGCCTGCCACGATCACTTTTCCCTGCTGCCGAAACTCCGCGGTCAGGTGAGCCGCGAGACCTGGTAGTGCCCGATGAGCCAGTCGTCGTCGACTCGCCGCACGAGCACGCCGAGGTTGACGCTCAGGGCCGGCCGGTCGGTGAAGCCGAACTCCACCTCCAGATACCCGAACACCACGTCGTCGGCGAAACGACGGATTTCCCGGATGTCGTACGCGGCGGTCAGCCCGAGCGGCTGGGAGGCGTAGTACGCGGCGACACCGGCGCGACCGACCGTGTACGGCTGCAACCCCTGAAAAACCGCGTCGTCGGTGAAACACGCCGCGACCCGATCGGGCTCATGGGCGTCGACAGCCGACTTCCAGCGGTCGAGGACGGTACGCAGGATCTGCGCCTCGGACATCATGGCCTCCCTACTGACGAACGTGCCTGACTGCGTGCCGGCGAACCGGCCCTGCGGCTCAGCGGGGCGGCTGACCCGGATCGTTCGGGTGCGGCGTCAACGGCGTCACGGTCTCGCGCCGCCAGGCACGCAGCGGCATCGACGCGAGCACGGCCTCCAGCTCATCGGCGTCGTGGGCCTGGAACAGCCCCCAGGTACGCCACTCCCCCGGTGCCAGCGGCGGCCGCCAGAGCCGCAGCAGGCTGCCCTGCGCCGTCAGCTCGGCCGAACGCGCCGCCTCTCGCGCGCGCATCTCGGCGACGCCGTCCTCCGAGGTGCCCTGCGGCACCGTCGTCACCATGTCAACCAGAAACTCCACAGGCCCATCCTCCGGCCACCGCGCCGGCAGCACGCCGGGAACCCCGTATTGCGTGGTGGTCGTCTCCCGCTTCGACCCCCACCAGCTGACGCCGAGGTCAGTCGGGGTCGCGCACCAGGATCCGTACCGACCGGGCCGCACCCACCGCCGCGACCAGCACCGCGTGCCGGGGTTCCGGCACGTCGAGCAACCGCTCCGCCCGTAACGGCACCAGCGGGGCCAACCGCCGGTCGGCAAGCACCCCGTCCACCGCCCGCCGATCACCACCGCACACCACTGCGGCGAGCGTCGCCGCCTCCGGCAACAGCAGGCGTACGGCCAGCTCCGCCGCATCACCGAGCGCCGCCTTCGCCTGGTTGTCGCGTCGGCGCGCGAACCGCTGCTGCGACCACCCCCCGGCGGCGGTGCGCCCCTGCACGTAACGGGTGTCCACCTTGGAGACCACCAGGTCGGCGCCGTCGGCCACCCCGACCGCCACCGCGCCCTTGCGGGCGAGCAGCAGGCCGAGCCGGCGAGGCAGGACAGCGGAGGCCACGAACCCGGCCACATCCCCGCCCGGCGGGGCCCCCGGCGGGGCGTACAGCTCAGCGGTCGCCCCGTCCGGGGCGGCGAGCAGCAGGCCGTACTCCCTCGCGGTGGTGGTCGGCGTGCCGTGCCGGCCGGCGAAGCCCTCCACCCAGCGGCCGACGCGGGCCGGGTCGACCTCGACCCACCGGCCTCCGCCGGCTGCGGGTCGACTGGTCACCGCCCGACCGTACGCCACGGCCCGGTGTGCCTGGTGCTCAGCCCGGCAGCAGCGCGAGCACCGCAAGCGCGGCGATCAGCCCGCTGGAGACCAGGCCGGTGACCAGCCGCCCGCGCGCACTGCTCAACGCCCGACCGACCACGGTGCCGCCACCGGCGATCAGCAACTGCCAGCTCGCCGACGCGAAAAACACACCCGCCACGAACAGTGCCGCCGGGAGCAGGCCCGCATCGGTGGTGTCCGGGCGCCCGAGCACCAACGCGACGAAGTAGAGGACCGTCGCCGGATTCAGCAGGGTCAACCCGAGCAGCGCCGCGTAGGCCCGCCCCGGAGTGCCAATGCCCCGGCCGGCCCGCGCCGCCGGCGTCGCCCGCGAACGGTGGGCAGCCCAGGTCCGCCAGAGGCCGTGCGCGGCGAGCCCCAGCAGCACCACGGCCGCCACCACCCGCAGCGGCCCGGCAACCGGCGCGACGATCCCGGCCAGGCTCGCGCCGCCAAGAGCGGCGACCGCCGCGTACAGGCCGTCGGCAGTCGCCACCGCGAGGGCCGCCGACGCGCCGACCCGGAACGAGGTACGGGCACTGAGGCCCAGAATGAGGATCGCGATCGCGCCGACCGGGATGGCGACACCGTAACCGGCCACCAGGCCGGCGAGGAACGCCCCACTCATGGTCGTGGGTGGCGGATCGAGGCTCGCCCAGGAACCGGCCGCTGTCGACGCACGGCAGTCGCCGCACGGACAAGGACCTGCATCGGGTACGCCTCATTCACACAGGCATCCTGCGGGCCAAGCCCCACCCCCCGCCACCAATTTTCGCCCCACGCCCACGCCCCACGGGCAGGCCGCAGGGACGGGCGGCGCCAAGATCGTGCTCGAACCAGGATGTAGTGGCCTCGGGCGCTCTTGGGTTCAAGTGGTTGTTGCAACGGGGTGGATTCTCGTCAGGATGAGGAGTCATGCCGGGGCAGAGGTTGTCGTCCGCGGAGCGGGCGCAGAT